>CAIXLI010000202.1 GCA_903920205.1 uncultured Pseudomonadota bacterium | reverse complement strand
GCCCTAAAGCGTTAACCATATAGCGGCCTTGTTGAAAGTATTTCTGAATGATAATATGTTATCGTGTTAATTGATCCCGAATTTTTAAGGAGAATTAGATGACGGTTCCTTCCAAAGTCGTTGAAGTCATAAACCAACTTATGGATTCTGGTTTTACAAGAAATGGGTGGATTCAAGTATCCGTTGCTGAATGGCCTTTTATGGATACGTCCAGCCAAGACGTTAAGGGATTTCGTCCTGGGTTTACATCTTTGATCAACCCAAAGAAGGTAAAAGAACTTGAGATAGATTTCCTTAACAATATGACAAGTGAGCAAGTTTTTTGTTGGGACATAACATTTATTCAGGCGCTTACTGCAAAGCAGGTTTCAGCGTTGAATGAAACAACTTTTTCTTTTTTCAAGGATTCTCAAATCAGGGCTCTTACAATTGAGCAAATGCGAAGCGTGCGTGCTGAGCAGATGAATGCTCTAACGCCAAAGCAACGCGGTTATTTCAGGAAAAATCAGGTGCAGGCGCTTGATCCTTCCCAACTTCTTTCGTTGGACAGCGAAACCACTACGGCACTTTATGATCAATTCTCGGTGCGGCAGTTATTTAAGCTTTCCTTAGAGCAAACGCGGCAGGTGCTTAATACGCTCGGTGCTTCCACGCTTGCTCAGTCTCTTGCGCAAAAAACTAGAAAATTTCTAGACCTTCTACCTTAACCGTCAATTCTTGCTGTCCAAACTTGTTGTTCCTCAACGCGCCCAGTGTGAACGTGGAACGACAAGTTTTGATGCAATCTGGCTCGGCCTATCTCCTCCCCATAATCCCCTTCACATCCCCCCACCGCATCGTCCCCGTCACCTGCAACGCGGCGGCGTAAGACACGCCCGACAATCCAATCAACGCGCACAACCCCACAACTTCTTGCCCCACGCCGCTTAATGCTATCGCATTCCATCCGAATTGTGTGAGCAGGGCGGTCGTCCCCGCCATAATCGCGGCGCAAAGAAATATCTTTTTCATTCGCACCGGTAATTTCAAATCGCCGAGCGGCACGTTCTTGCGCCTCAAATGACGATAATGCAAAATCGCGTTCAGGCTTACGGCAAGACTGTTTGCCAAAGCGATCCCCACATGCTGCAATACTCCCAAAAGCAAAACCGAAAACACAACATTCGCCGCCATCGACGTCATCGCCGCCTTGACCGGAGTCTTCGTATCATGCCGTGCGAAAAAACACGCAGCAAAAACCTTCACCAGCAAAAACCCGGGAATGCCCAAAGCATAAGCGCGCAAAGCCTGCACCGTCGCAACGGTATCTTCTTGCGTAAACGCTCCATGTTGGAACAAAGTCTGCACGATAGGCCGCGCCAAAACGATCAACCCGATCATTGCAGGCAACCCCAGCAAAAGGCAAAACTCTATTGCCCGACTACTAAAATGCCGTGCCTTATCTTCCTCTCCAGCCTCGATATGCCGCGACAGCAAAGGCAGCAAAGTCGTAGCGACGGCAATACCCACGATGCCGAGCGGCAACTGGTTTAACCTATCAGCATAGAACAAATGCGACACCGCACCTGTCGGCAAAGTTGACGCAAGAATAGTCGAAATCAATAGATTGATCTGCGCCGCTCCCGCGCCCACCGCGCCCGGGCCTATGCGCCGAAACAACTTGCCGCTCGCCTCGCCCAACTGGGGGCGTAACAAAGGGATAGAAGCTTGTGCCCGATAACAGCTCACCGCCAGCCACGCGCATTGAACCGCGCCCGAAATTGTCACCGACCAAGCCAGCGTATACCCTACATGCCAATGGAAAAACCGCGCCGCGAAAAGCCCGATTATCAAAACGATATTAAACGCGATAGGCGCGGCAGCTCCGGGCCCGAACCGCCCACGCGCATTCAAAACCCCCGTCTGCAAAGCCGTAACGGAAATCAGCGCAAGATAAGGAAACGTGATCGTGCTAAAATCCACTGCCAGCTTATATTTCTCTGGATCATGCTCGAACCCGGGCGCAAGGATCATCATAACCTGCGGCATGAACATCATCACCAGAACGGAAAACGGAACCAACGCCGCCAGCAAAAGCATCAAAGCCTGCCCCGCAAAACGCTGAGCGGCCTCCTCGCCGTGCCGCTCCTTTTCCGTGGTATAAAGAGGCACAAAAGCCGCCGAAAACGCGCCTTCTGCAAACAAACTGCGGAACAAATTAGGCAAACGCTGCGCTACGAAAAACGCGTCCGCAACAGGCCCCGCGCCCAAAAAAATCGCCGTCAATGAATCCCGCACAAAACCGCCGACGCGGCTAACGATCGTCAAGCTGCTTACGGTGAAAAGAGAACGGGCGAAATTCATGGATTCACCGCCAACTGATACAAAACGCACAAAGCCAAAGCTAAGCAAAGGGCCGGAGCAAAGGGAAACTGCTTTTCTTTGCTAATATGCCGCCAGATCAGATTAAACAAAACGCCGATGAACCCGCCCAACGCCAAAAACCAAGGCGAGGTATGTGGGTGCAGCCAGAACCCTCCCGCCGCAAAGAATTTAACATCCCCGAGCCCCAGCATCTCACGACCGCGCCACTTGCTGTACACAAGAGCAAAGAAAAGCCCAAGGCTCAACAAAACGGCGGCAACGACCATCGACAGATAAATGTCGTCGCCGCGTATCAGGACAAACAAAAAGCCGAATAAGCCCAGAAGAAAGTTCAACCCGTCCGGAATAATGCCAAAATGAAAGTCGATCAAAGCGACAGCAGGCAAAAGCCCGATGCCGATACACAAAGGCACAGCGGCCCAAGACCAATCTTGAAAATACATAGCCAGAAGCCCGAGAACAAACCCCGCAATCTCGCATGCCGGTTGCTGCCACAGCCCTTTCCGTAAACCGCAAGGGCAGGGGAAGGACAGCGTATCCGGCCTCAACAGCCACCCGATAAGCGGCGAAATATCCTGCCAAGCAAAAGCCCGATAACAATAAACGCATTGCGGCTCGCGGCTTTCCCCGGGCAACCGATCCGCAGACCTCCACCCAAAAGCCAAAGCCAAACTAGCCGAAACCAACCCCAACCCGCCTCCGGTCAGCAGGTGCAGAATATTGGCGATAACGTGATGATGATGATTGTGCATGGGAAAACAAGAAGGGGCTAAAGTTCAACGCCCCCCCGTTATCCCGTATTTTACGAAGAATGTGAACCCTGTTTTCCCTCCCTCTCACAGGGAAAGTCAGGGAGGAGGGAGAGCGACTGGGCCCCAGCGTTTCAAGAAAAGAAAGAAAAACGGCTCAAATGACTGTGTCATCCGAGCCGCATGTCTTTCAAAACTCGACGCAAGTAATTAATTTGGCATGTGTTTGGGATTGAAGGTCACAACCTTTCCAAACCCAGGACGATGTGACGTATTTTCAATCGCTGCAGTAGCTCCAATCGTTTCCCCTGTAATCTGAACTGCTTTTTTCGCTTGCGCGGAAAAGCCTCGAGCCGCAAGAAACTCATTCAGATTAAGCGCTTGCCATTGCTCTCCCAGCACTTCTTTTCCTGAGAGCCTCCTATCGGTGGCGGCAGGCAACGCTTCTGCCAAATCTTGGGCGGTGATGAGGGTTTTTGTCAGTTCATTCATGATCTTCCTCCATGGTATTTAAGATAGCTCGCATGCGCTTAATATGTTGGGGCGCATTTTCTTCGTCGTACACAACGGCATTGTTGTCGATATCGGAAAAATATGCGTCACAGATTTCACGCCATTCCTTCACCTTGGGTTCAACTTGCGCCCGCACTTCCGGTGTGCAATCCGACAACCCTGCTTCCATTTCCTTAAGCTGCGCGTACAGATGAATTTTCAACTCCTCATCCACATTCCGCTCAACCTTCAAATCCTCCCAATCCTTCATAATGCGATAAACGGTATCTTTAATGACGGGCCATTGATCGCCATTGCCCATCTCTTGTCCCGCGACAAGAAGCGCATTGCGTACCAAATGCACCATCTGTTCTTCGCTCATCGCCTTGGCTGTCATCTCTCTCTCCATTCTTCACATCGTACCACGAATTTTCTGAAAGTAATTGCACAAAACGTCTGTGGCACAGTCACTTGTTAGCATTTTTATGTTTAAGGAAGATTTAAAAAAGGGCGAGTTTTCGAACAAAATTTCCAACACAGGATGCGGAATTAACGCAAAATTACTTTCATGGGGAATGCTGATTTTTGTTAACTAATTCTTTGCCATAACAGGGCGTTTTTACCTCTTCCACCTATTCCGAAACCAAGTCATCTGCCGCTTCGCATAATTGCGAGTCATTTGTTGCGCCTTGGCAATAGCCTCGTCTAACCCGATCTCCCCGCGCAAATAAGCCGCAATTTCCCGCACGCCCAAAATCTTCATCGCGGGCAGAGCAGGGGACAATCCCCGCGCCATCAACGCTTCCACCTCCGCCATCGCGCCGCGCTCGATCATCGTCAACAGCCGTTTGTCGCAAGCCGCATAAAGCTCCTCTCTCGGCGGCAGCAGAAGATGAGTCTCCGCCTGCACATCCTTTTCCGCGCCCCCCTTATGCCACGCGCTAAGAGCCTTCCCCGTATGCGCCGCCACAGTATAGGCGCGTATCAACCTCTGCCGATCATTCCGCTCAATACGCCCCGCGCTTTCGGGGTCAAGCAAAGCAAGCGCGGCGCGAAACTTCTCTTCCCCCCAGGCGGCATACAAATTTTCCGCCTGTGTCCGCACTTCGTCAGGAATAGGGGGAATATTGGCAAGCCCTCCGCGCAAAGCCTCGAAATAAAGCCCAGTTCCCCCCACGACAATAGGAGTGCGTCCGGCAGCCCGAACCTGCGCAATAACGTCACGCGCCTGCGCCAACCACTTTCCCGCCGAGGAAGCCTCGGCAGCATCGCATGTTTCATACAAAAAATGGGGTATCTCGGCGCGATCTTCCGGTTCCGGCTGCGCTGTTAGAGTTGGCAATCCGGCATAAATCTGCATCGCATCGGCATTGATAATGCTGCCCTTTACCTGCCGCGCCAGCCGCATCGCCAAAGCAGACTTGCCCGAAGCCGTTGGCCCGCCGATAAGAATGAGGGATTGCAGTGACATGGGGTTTTCAGATGTGATAGAACCGTTTATGGTTCAGACTTCATAACTGGCTAGGGGTGGAGAGACAATGGGATTAAGCATCACGCATATCATTTTGCTGCTGATCGTCGTGCTGGTCGTTTTCGGCGCAGGCAGATTGCCGCAAGTCATGGGCGACCTTGGCAAAGGCGTCCGCAACTTCAAAGCCGGACTGAACGACGAACATAAGCCGACGGACAAATCCGACAACAAGCCCCTTCCTCCGCCCAGCGCATAGGAAGATCATGCTGGATGTCGCATGGCCTGAATTGGCCGTCATAGGCGCTGTGGCTCTGGTAGCCATAGGCCCCAAAGACCTGCCCAAAGCTATGTACACGCTTGGCCGCTGGGCAGGCAAAGCGCGAGCCTTCGCCCATGATATCCGACGCACATTCGAACAAGTTTCCTATGAAGCCGAAATCGCGGAAAAAATGAATAAGAGCGAACCCACACCGCCTCCGCCGAACTCGAATGACCGAACCTGAAACTCTTGATCCCCTGAAGCAGCCTCTTCTGGCGCATCTGATCGAATTGCGGCAAAGGCTTATTTATTCGCTGATGGCGGTTTTGGGGGGCTTTGCCCTCAGCTACGTCTTTGCGCCCCAGATTTACGAATTTCTGGTGCGCCCTTTGGCAATGGCCTCGGGCGGAGAACCCCGCACACTCATCTATACTGGCCTAACTGAAGCCTTCATCACCTACGTCAAGTTGGCTTTGTGGACAGGCTGCTTCGTTGCCTTCCCCATCGTGGCAGCCCAAATATGGATGTTCGTAGCACCCGGGCTCTACCACAACGAACGCAAAGCCTTCCTTCCTTTTCTGATTGCCACGCCCGTTTTCTTCCTGATGGGCGCGTCCATGGCCTATTACGTCGTCTTCCCGATGGCGTGGAAGTTCTTTCTAAGCTTTGAAAAATTTGCCAGCCCGGGAACCCTCCCCATTCATCTGGAAGCCCGCGTCAGCGAATACCTCTCCCTTTCCATGACGGTCATCTTCGCCTTTGGCTTGGCTTTTGAACTTCCCGTAGTCCTCGTCCTTCTGGCAAGAGCAGGGGTCCTCTCCGCCTCAAAATTGTCGTCTTTCCGTCGCTATGCCATCGTCCTGATCTTTATTGCCGCCGCCGTCCTGACCCCGCCCGATCTTATAAGCATGGTCAGCCTTGCCGTGCCGATGATGCTGCTCTATGAACTTTCCATCTTCGGCGCAAAATGGGTCGAGAAGAGGAAATAAATTTTTCGACATTCCAGATTGAGCGCCGTCTTTTCTCCGTTGTCTGCATAAACCTTGTTTAAAAACCTTGTCTAACCGCTTGTTTTCGCGCATTATCCCACGCTTAAACCCAGCTAGACTTACGAAAAATGACGAACGAAGCTTCCGGCGCGATGGCGCGTGTGTTTTCTGGTGCCGCTTTGGGCTCTGCGACGGATCGCAGCGTCGAAGCCTTGCTGTGCCATCAACGTCCCGATGGGCATTGGGCTTTTGAACTAGAGGCCGATGCGACCATTCCGGCTGAATATATCCTGCTCGATCATTTTCTGAACACGATCAATCAGCCTTTGCACGAACGCATGGCGACGTATTTGCGCGAAATTCAGGAAGACCACGGCGGCTGGCCCTTATTTCATCGTGGAGACCTGAATGTCAGCGCCAGCGTCAAAGCCTATTTTGCCCTGAAATGCGTTGGCGACTCTTCCGACGCGCCGCACATGATCCGCGCACGCGAAGCAATCCTGCGCCACGGCGGCGCGGAATCCAGCAATGTCTTTACCCGCATTCAACTCGCGCTTTTCGGCGCCGTGCCGTGGAGCGCGGTGCCCGTGATGCCGGTCGAGATCATGCATTTGCCGCAATGGTTTCCGTTCCACCTTAGCAAAGTCTCGTACTGGTCGCGCACAGTGATTGTGCCTTTGCTCGTTTTGATGGCGAAGAAACCGCAAGCCAAAAACCCCAGAAATATTCGCGTCGATGAATTGTTCTGCACGCATCCCAATCAAGTGAAAGAATGGCCCGGCAACGCCTCTCCCTCGCCTGTGGCTCCTCTCTTTAATGTGCTCGATAAAATCCTGCGCGTTCTGGAACCCCATATGCCTGGCACTCCGCGCCGCAAAGCTATCGACAAAGCTGTTGCTTGGATAAATGAACGCCTGAACGGCGAAGACGGCCTTGGTGCTATTTATCCTGCCATGGCAAACACAGTCATGATGTACGACTGCCTTGGCTACGCGCCCGATCATCCTGATTATGCCATAGCGCGTCGTTCAGTCGATAAGCTGGTGGTAGATACTCCCACGCGCTCCTACTGCCAGCCCTGTCTTTCGCCCGTTTGGGACACAGGCCTCGCCGTCCACGCGTTACTTGAAGCGAAAGCCGCACCAGAGGTCATAGGCAAAGCCTGCGATTGGCTCAAAGACCGTCAGGTTTTAGATGTTGTCGGCGATTGGGCGAACTGGCGACCGAATGCCCGTCCCGGCGGTTGGGCCTTCCAATACAACAACGCGCATTATCCAGATCTTGACGACACGGCGGTCGTTGTCATGGCGCTCGACCGTTTCGACCGCGTAAAATACCGCGAAGCCATCGAGCGCGGCGCGGAATGGGTTCTTGGCCTCCAATCCAAAAACGGCGGCTTTGGCGCGTTCGACGCTGATAACAGTTATTACTATCTGAACCACATCCCCTTTGCCGATCACGGTGCGTTGCTCGACCCCCCCAGCGCCGATGTCACAGCGCGCTGCCTTAGCATGCTCGCACAATTGGGCTATAATATAGACAATCCGCAAGTGGCTTCCGCCATCGACTATTTGCGCCGCGAGCAAGAATCCGAAGGCTGCTGGTTTGGTCGTTGGGGCACGAATTACATCTACGGCACATGGTCTGTTTTGTGCGCGTTAAACGCTATTGGCATCGATCCTCAAGACCCCATGATGCGCCGCGCTGTCGCATGGCTTAACGCCAAACAACGGCCCGACGGCGGCTGGGGCGAAGACGGCGAGAGTTATTGGACGGATAAGCCAAAAGGCGAATGCGCCGTCAGCACCCCCGCCCAAACAGCATGGGCACTCATCGCCCTGATGGCAGCCGGAGAAATCGACAGCCCCGCTGTGATACGCGGCATTGCATGGCTGGTCGATACTCAAAAGCAAGACGGAACATGGGACGAAGAATACTACACCGCCGTCGGATTTCCACGCGTCTTCTACTTGCGCTATCACGGCTACAAAGCCTTTTTCCCGCAATGGGCGTTGGCGCGTTATCAAAACCTGCAATCGGGCAATGCTGCGCCCGCGCTTTATGGAATGTAAATTATGCTTGGAATTCTCTGCGGTCTCGAATCCGAAAAAAAAATCGCATCAAAAATCAATGGCGCTCTTGTCGCTTGCGCAGCAGCACGTCCGCATAAAGCGCGTGAACTAGCAGGGGAACTGGTTGCTTTGGGTGCGTCGCGTCTAATGAGCTTTGGCATCGCAGGCTCTTTGGATTCCTCTGTACATCTAGGCGATGTTTTTATAGGCACGCGCGTGGCATCCGCCAAAGGGCAATGGGTCTGCGATGAAGCTTGGGGTCGCGCTCTATCCGACAAAATACCGCACGCCAAACGCGGCGGCGTCTATGGTTCCGAAGTCCTTGTCTCTAGTACAGAATCCAAAAGCGCTCTTTACCAAAGCACAGGATGCGCCATCGTCGACATGGAAAGCCAATGTGCCGCCGAAGTTGCGGCAGAGGCTAATCTTCCGCTGATGGTCGTCCGTGCCGTCTGCGACGATTCTGCGATGAACGTCCCGCCCTTCCTCATGGCCGCCATCGCCGAAGACGGCAGCATCAGCGTCCTCAAAGCCTTGGGACATTTGGCGCTCCATCCCATCCAAGCCCCCGACCTTTTTCACGTCATGCGCGGCACCGGAAGCGCCCTCAGCGCTCTCAAAGCCATCAAGGACTCTCTCGCATAATTTTTGGCTTGGCGATTCCCTAAAAAATCAAGTGTCGCATTTACAACAGTCGCCTGCGATACGGCGCTGTGCCGCGCTATTCCCGTTTACAGGAATATTCCTTGTTGTATATCTTCGCACTGTTGAATATAGAATCCGGTTAGATTGAATTTAAGACGACGATTCCTTCTAAAATCCAATCCGTCTTATCTCGCGCACGAAAATCCCTCCTCCGCCCCCCCATAATCTTCACTAGGAGTTTTTGATGAAGAATCCACGGTTTCTCCGTAGTTTCGCGGTGCTTGTCGCCATAGCATCGTTCCTGTGCGGTCTCGCATCCCCTGCTTGCGCTGCTGATAAAGCAGATTTGTCCGTTGCCTTAAAGACGCTGCCGTTGCTGACGAACAAGATTACAGGCAGCGCCGTTCTCGCAGTTGTGTATGATCCCGCCAACGCTCAATCAAAAGCCGATGCCGATGCGTTAAAAACTGCGCTTGATGCTGGCATTGAAGCGCCCGGAGGGATCAAGATAACAGGCCTTATGGTTCCTTTGTCCGACGTCGGAACCAAGCTTTCTCAAGCCAAGCTGGCCTTCATCACCACAGGAAGCTGCACGGACGCTGTCAGCGCTGCGGCGGGCTCCTCCAGCGTGCTTACGATCACGACCGATCTTGAGTGTGTGAAAACAAACAAAAGCGTACTTGGCGTCGTGTCTAGCCCCAGCGTGGAAATTTACTACAGCAAGACGGCAGCCGACTTGGCAAAAATCGGCTTTGCGCAGGCGTTCACCATGCTTGCTAAACAATTCTAACTGCGCGTCATCTGAAAAGAACACCAATCTTAAATTTTATCCGGAGGAATCCTCATCATGAAAAAGTCGTCGCGTTCCGTCTGCTCCATCTGCGCCATAGCTGTTGCTTTGGGCGCATGCCTTTCGTCCCAAGCTTACGCGATGGATTACTCATCGTTAGAAGCGTTGTTCGGTGAACCCGTAACGACCAATGCGACTGGCACGCCGCAACGCGCCAGCGAAGTCGCCGCCAATATGGACATCATCACGGCGGATCAAATACGCCAATCCGGTAGCCGCAGCATTCCCGAAATCATCGGGCAATATGTCCCGGGAGTCGATGTTTTGCGCACCTCCTCTGGCGACTATGATGTCGGCGTTCGTGGATTCCAGCAGGTGTTCCAAGCGCGCCTTTTGGTTCTGGTCGACGGACGTCAGGTTTTTATCGACGATTATTCGCGCACGGCATGGAATAATATTCCCGTGAATATTGACGATGTTCGCCAGATCGAAGTCGTCAAGGGTCCTGCTTCGGCGCTTTTCGGTTCGAACGCTGCCAGTGGCGTCATCAACATCATAACCTACAGCCCTGTTAACGATCAGAACGACGTCGCTTCTGTCAGCATGGGCACACAAAATATGTTGGACGGCGACGCGACGGTGACCAAGAACGGCTCATGGGGCGGTACGAAATTCTCAGCAGGCGGCTATAACGCGGACGAGTTCGGCACTGCACGCGCTGGAACCGACTCTCCTCTCGTTTATCACCCCGATCGCCGTTATGTTGCTAACAGTTCCGTCTTCCAACTTACGCCTGATTTAACGGCGAACGGCGAGTTCACATACGCAGACAGCAAGCAAAACACCGCTATTTCCGCGTTCAACGCGGTAGGCGCGGAACAGACAAAGACATACTCCTTGCGCGGCGGTTTAGGCTGGCAGACGAATCTTGGCCTGATCACATCCGATACCTATTTGAACCACACCTATGACACGATCATGACGACGTTGTCGCCGACGATTCCGTTCGGAATGACAACCAGCCTGATTGTCAGCAATCTTAGCGACCAGTTCAAGGTGGGGGCCAGTAATACCTTTCGCGCTGGTCTTGAATATCGGCACAAAGATTTTCGCCTGACCGAAGCCCAAACCATGCCCGGCGATCCCGCCTATTCGGAAGACGGCTATGCAGCGAGCGGAACATGGTTGTGGCAAATTGCGGATAATTTGTCGTGGACGAACTCTTTGCGGGCTGATCATCAAGATATGCAACAAACGGGAACCCTTCCTGTCGCGTCTTTGTATACGAATTCCGATTATTCCCACGCGATCAATACATGGAGCGCCAACTCCGCTTTGAATTACAAGCTGACGGACAAAGACACGATTCACGCCTCCTATGGTCGTGGCGTCCAAATGCCAAGCTTGCTTCAAAGCAGCACTGATTTCTACACAACGAATCCCGGCTATCCTCTGAGCTACGAAGGTAATCCCGACTTGAAGCCCACCATCACCCAAAGCTACGAACTGGGCTATGACCGGAAAATTGCTCCGATCTACTCGACGGCGAAAATCGCTACCTTCTATGAACTGACGCAGGATGTAGCCTCTTTTGTCAATAACGGTATGACGACGATCAACGGAATCCCTGCCTTCCTTATGAAAGCTGAAAACCTCGGCAACAGCACGGCTTATGGCGGCGAACTTGAACTGTTAGGCAATCATGCCGGTTTCCGCTGGGATGCGAGCTATAGTTTTGCCCGCGTTACCGACAAGCCGACAGTCCTTGCCAATCAGGACTATCAAGGATCGTCGCCAGAGCATCACTTCCGCCTCAACGGCGGCTATACTTATCAGCAATGGGAGTTCGATGCGAACGGGCAGGTTGTATCCTCGACCGCCATGTTGCGTGATACGACTGGCGCTGGTGGTGTCGCAACGCCTCTCAGTGGCTACATGACAGCCGGAGCTCGTATTGGATACAACATTAACGACAAACTGACCGTAGCCGTTTCAGGCACCAACTTGAATCGTCAGTATGTCCACACTAGTCCTTATCCTGAAATCGAACGTCAAGCTTTTGTGACGTTGACGGGTAAGTTCTAAGGAAAGCAGGGCAGGGGATAAAGGCATGTCAAACAGGCTTTCAACGGTGAACTGGCCCTTTGCGGTCAAGTTCGCCGTGCCCTGCCTCCTTGTTTTTGCCTTGTTGGCCTTCGTGGAAACGATGGCCTTTAATACAATCGGCTCGATGACGGGCGGCATTAAGGACATCACAGAGCGAAAATTTTTCGCTAGCGTACTGTTAGCCGATGCCGTTGAGCATTTAAGAGACGCCAACGGAAAATTACAACAGATGCAGCTGAATCAGGCTGCGGGCATCAAACAAGATATCAACGCTGCCGCCAAGGATATCGGCGACGAGATTGACGGCGTGGCGGCCTCTCTTCAGGTTTACAAAGATAAATATTCGTCTCAAGCCGATGCAGCCAGAATTGACACCGCGATCACAAATGTAAAAAACTATAAGGACGCCGTCGCTTTTGTGGCGAGCATGCTGGATATCGATTTCAAAACAACGGTCAGCTTTCTGATTCCTGTTTCCAAAGCCTATAACGAAACGCTGGATACGTTGAAGAGCATTGCCTCCACCTTTTTGACTGCCTCACAGGATCAATCCAAGCAAGCCGTCGAGTCTGGCATGAATCAAAAACGGATGTTGTTCCTGACAAGCCTTTTTGCTGTTTGCTTTGTGCTCCTGATTACTGTCAGCATGGTCTTGGCAACCATTCGTTCCGTTCATCGTGTCGCGGCGGCAACGCGTCAACTCGCCGACGGGAATATGGAAATCGATATTGCTGCGCTCGCACGCAGGGATGAACTTGGTCAATTGGTTGATGCATTGTCAATTTTCCGCGACAATATGGAGCGAGTTAATACGTTGAAGCTTGAGCAGGAACGCGTAGAAAAAAGCGCGCGCGAAGCGAAAAGGCAATCTCTGATGTCTTTGGCGAAAGATTTGGAAAGCGAAGTCGGCAACGTCGTCAGCGATGTCGCCGCTACAACTCAAACCATGATGGAGGAGGCCGTATCTCTTGCAAAAGCCGCAGAGGACATGGCCAGACAGGCAAACGAAGCCTCGGAACTTTCTAACAAAACGATGGTGGAGGCCAGAAGGACAAGCGAAGTAACACAACAACTCAAACGTTCCAGCAACCAGATCTCCGATCAGGTTTCCTCAAGCGCAACTATGGCTCGCAACGTCGCATCCTCTGTCGATGCCGCGCGCCAGAAGATCGATATTCTGTCTATCACCACCGATCAAATCGGCAAGGTCACGGACGTGATCACCTCGATAGCCACTAAGACGAAACTTCTGTCCCTGAACGCGACCATAGAGGCTGCGCGGGCAGGAGAAATGGGCAAAGGCTTCGCCGTCGTCGCGTCAGAGGTCAAGCAACTTGCGACCCAAACCGAGGTCGCCACAGGAGAAATCTCCGGTAACATTACACGGGTTCAAGGAGAAACGCGGGAAACGGTTTCGTCCTTTGTTTCCATTCAGGACATGGTGCGTTTGTTAAGCGAAGCGGCGGCATCGGGCGCTTCGGCGGTTGGCGAACAGCTTGCGACCGTCGCCGAACAACATGCCGAAAAGATTGTTGGATTTGGCGCGCCCGCTCCAGTTGTCCGCGCGCGACACCAGCCCGGTCGCCAGCGTGAAGGCCAG
>CAIXLI010000201.1 GCA_903920205.1 uncultured Pseudomonadota bacterium | reverse complement strand
TCTTGATCGGGTAGCCCTATCCGTCGAAGAAATTCAGCACAACTCCGCCCAATTTCAATTTGAGGGTTTTGCGTCCGTATTGCTTCGCCGTTGATATGGATGAGGGCAAGGCGTGGTTTCGGGCCATAAGGAAGCGGCTGCATCACCCATTTTTTGCCGTCCCATAACTTCCCTGCTGTAACGCAAAGTGAAGCATTCTTAAAATTGCGTTCAAAAAAGCGCCCTTCGGTCTTTTTGCGTGGCAAGCCAACCTGACACAAAATGCCATGCTGGTATTCGATCTCGGCGGCTTCATCCATTTGGATGCTGGCAGCGGTTTCGATGATATGACGGTTTATAGGCGTAAGGTCTTTCATTTCCTCATCCTCTTGAGAGGTTCTTGCAAGCTATTATTTGCGACTTTTTTCAATCCGTTCAACCTCTTTCAAAACCGCCGTATTCATAAAATCTTTTAAGCTCTGCCCCTCATATCGGGCGGCTTTTACCATGCGTTCATGGAAAGCTTTTGATGCCTTAAAGGGAAACGTCTTGGTTTGGTCTATATCGGATGTTCGGACGCTTCTTGACTGCTCAACCTGTTCATCTTTTGCTGACCCGATAAAGGCGTTAAACTTAGCAGGGTCAATGGTTGGCGTGGTTTGTGATTTCGTTGGCATTGCTATTTGGGCTTTTTTCATAGTGTTATCCTCCTTAACTGATAGTTATTTATTGATACTTATACTTACTTATAGTAACTAAGAGTATCAAGAATTCAAACCCAGCCGATTCCGTAATTCTTGATAGAGCGCATCGATCTCTAAGGCGGCTTTGCTCTTCGGGTCATATTCAATCACGCCTAGACCACCCATAAACGATTTTTTGAAATCCTCTCGGTCGCCTAACTGGGCTTCAAGCAATGTCACGTCATTATTTGCTGACAATTCTACCATTGCCTCGCGTGCCTGTTTCCCGACCGTGGCATTGGGTTTGACCTGATTAAGAACCGCATAAGCGTCAATTTGTGCGCCAATGCTTCGAGCCTCACGAAGGATGGTAAACGTATCTTCCGTCGCCCAAATATCAACGGCGGAAGGCAACAAGGGGATTAATAACAAACCATGTATGGCGGTTGTGATGGCGGCGCGAAGCAAAATATTATCTCGTCCTCCTGCATCAATCAAAACCAAGTCAAAGTTGGTCAACTTCGGAACATCGGTAAAAATCGACGGCTGGATAATGGCTAATGCGCTAATATCATCAGCCTGACGAAGCGAACGGAATTGCATACTTGTGCCTTGCGGGTCTGCATCGACAAGGGCAACATTTAAGTTATCCTTGGCGGCACAAATGGCAAGATTACAGGCAACCGTAGATTTTCCTACCCCGCCTTTTTGATTGGCTATGACGATTACCTTCATCTTATCCCTGATTCGTTACTGATATGAACATTTAGTTACTGTAAGTAACTATTATAGTCTGATATGTCAAACACAAAAAACAATGTTTCTCCATCTCCGGCGGGTGTTGGCTCTCAACCTGTCTCGGCCTATCGTGCTCCAAGGGCTTGCATGAGTTCCTTGACTTGGGCTTGTAATGCCTCAACCGTACCGCGCAACTTGGCTGCATCCTCTCGGCTTGTATCGCGTTCGTTTCTCATTTGCTCGGCCTGCTGCTCGTAACGGTTTCGCTCTTCCTCGATCAACGCCAGACGCTCGGACACTTGCGC
>CAIXLI010000200.1 GCA_903920205.1 uncultured Pseudomonadota bacterium | reverse complement strand
TGCAATTTCTCGGTGCGATAGGCCCCGCTCCAACAGTGTTTTTATCGTTGTTTTGCGTTCTTCACTCAAGACGTTCACTTTCCGCTCCCTGTTCGGTGAGAGCTTTAGTTTACGTCTTGCTACCAGCCGACCCTACGCCTTCAGGGCCTCGTTTCCGTGGTACGTTTTACCCCGTCGACAACTGGTACGTTTTGCCCGTCGGCCGGGGGGCGTAATCCTGTTGACCACAATTGCCTATTGGCGAAGTCACGAAGAAGACCCGGGCCTGACGACAGAGGTCGCGTTGATTTTGATGGTGTTGCTTGGAGGGCTTGCCGTTCAGAACCCCGCCTTGGCAGCGACGGTTGGAGTCGCCGCGGCTATTTTGTTGGCGGCGCGAACGCCCATGCATTACTTTGTCCGCGCGGTACTGACAGAGGACGAAGTTAAAGACGCCTTGATTTTGGCTAGCGCGACGCTTGTTGTTCTTCCTCTTCTTCCTGATCGCCCGATGGGGCCCTATGGTTCGTTAAATCTGCATACGGCTTGGCTTGTCTTAATTCTTATTATGACCATCAGTGCGGCAGGTTATGTTGCCGTTCGCTTTTTTGGATCACGTTTCGGACTTCCCCTTGCGGGACTTGCTTCCGGTTTTGTTTCCAGCACAGCCACCATCGGCGCGATGGGTGCACGGACCGCCAAGACGCCGACGATCCTTGCGTCCGCCGTGGCAGGTGCGGTTTTGTCAACGGTTGCCACGATCATCCAGATGGCGGCTGTTCTTGCCACAACCAGCATGATCGCTTTTCGCGCGATGGCTGTGCCTTTACTCTGCGCTGGCTTGGCAGCTTTTGCGTATGGAGCCATTTTCACGATCCAAGCGTTGCGCCAAAAGACGAAAGACAAGCCTAAGCCCGGAAAAGCTTTTAGCCTTTCGACCGCCTTGATCTTCGCAGCGACTCTTTCGGTCATCCTTGTCGTTTCCGCCGCGTTGAGGGAATGGTTTGGCGAAACTGGCGCGATTGTGGCGGCCGCCATCGCAGGCCTTGTTGACACCCATGCAGCGGCGATCTCCATAGCGTCGCTTGTCGCTTCGGGAAAGATGGACGCGGCTAACGCCGTAATTCCAATCCTCGCTGGCCTATCGACCAACACGATCAGCAAGATGATAATCGCCCAAACCAGCGGAGGAACATCCTTCGCCGTTCGCGTAATCCCCGGATTGATTATAGTCGCCTTGGCCGCATGGGCCGGAGCGCTGGTGAAGCTTGTTTCAGGCTAAGAATGGGGGGCTTAGAACCAAACTCATCGCCCTATGCAGGGCTTAGTTGGACGAGTTGATTGACTTGGTTGAAGACGGTGTCGTCTCTGTTCGGGACAAATCTTTTTGCGTTTTTGCCCATGACTTGCCGCAGACCTTTAAGTGTCTGAAAGACGACAAACTGCTCCATGCATTTTAGAAATTCCGGTTTATCGAGGCTTCCTATAAATTTTTTGGCTTGATTGTTAAGCTGATCCACGGTCAGGCTTTTATGGAAACGGGAGAATCTTTCTCCGCCTTCATCACTAATTTGCCCCTCATGCCGTTCGAAGATCTCGCCCAAGCCAACCATTAATCCTTCGGCGGAAGATATAAAGTGGCCTCGTCTATTCTTTTGAGCATACCCTAATTCCGCCAACTGTTCAGTTATGCTTGTGTAGACCGCCTCTACATCCCAAGCATCGCAACCAACTTCGGACACAAACCCCAGATATCCATGGGGCAATTTTCCCTGGGTAAAGGCCATGATATGGGCAATGGCTTCGTGCATGTCCAAGGTTTCTATGTCTCCGTAACATGCAAAACGAGCTCTGGCCTCTTTCGTTGCCAGATATTGAATGTAGCAATCACGATCTTCGCTGGACTGCTCTTGGATAATTTCGGCAGAGGCCAATTGACGGATATGGGTGAACAGGCGTCCGATTAGGCTAAGATTATCATAAGCACAAACATTTTTGGTCGGAGGAACATCGACGTTTTTAAACAATGCCATCGAACGAAAGGCAACTCTTTGCTGTAGAGAAAATGAATCGTCCGGACGAGACATAACGATAACTGTCCGGTCGCCCTGCACGTAGTTGAACACCCCCATACATAGCAAGCCATAGGCAAGATTCGGCGGGGCTCGTTTTATCACTGAAGGAGGCACCATTGTCCCCAGGTGGAGCAAAACACGTTCTTCCATTTCTTCCACTGTCTTGGCGCGTTCTAAGACGTTGGGATTAAGATAAAAACTGTTAACCGAAAGTTTCTTGTCGCTTTTAAGGGCGAGTATATTGCGAAGCTCTTCCCAATATACTTGCCCAAGAATTCCTATCTCGCCATTAGTCAAATGTGTTGAAATAATATCCACAACAAACCCCTGATGGTATTGGTTCTCTCAGCAAACCCCGGGCGCCTGCTTGACGTTTTGAGGATTAAGCTGGCTTGATGGGATTTGCGGTGCGCCCTCTTGCCTTTTAAGTGCCACGGCCTTAGCGAGCTTAAAAGCCTTTGTTTCAGCAAAAAGATGGGGCAAAAATTTCATGCTTCCCCAGAGAAGCGCCGTAAGACAGCCTAAACAGATGCCTACTTTGACCCTGGGGCCAAGAGCATCTCCCATTAATGGCATGCCGTTCAAAATCGCCGCGAAAGGCAGCAACATCCTCCCCCCCATACCTGCGGTGGCTTTCTGGAAAGCCGCTTCCTTCTCCTGACATTCTTTATAACTCATTCCCAAGGCGCATTTGCGAAGAACTGCGGCGGCGCTGGAATCCCGCGAGGCTTTTACATAATTTTTAATGGCATAGCCAAAACCTGTGACCGCAAGCATAGACGCCATGATAGGTTCCGACATTACTAGGGGGAATAGCGCCAAAGAGGCTAAAGTAAGGTAGCTACCACCCTTCTCCCTTTCATTTTTGACCTTCGCCGCATACATATCTGCTTTTTCGGAACATTCCTTGTAACTCATTTTTACAAGATTATCGGGATTCAAAATCTGTTTAAGTTTTGACATCGCTCTATCTCCAATGCGTTCCGCTTTATGCTAGCCTGTATTTCATACACAACACAGTTTAAGGAAAAAACCTTAATGACTCTTTATACCACTTCGCTGATTGTTTGTCTGTCCACGCATTATTTTCAAGGCGTAATTAAATATTCCGGAAACTTTGTGTTAACAAGAAAATCCTGATTTCGATGCAAAAAGAACAGATTAGGTTTTTACCGCGTTAACCAAGGGTTGGCTTAATCTTTCTTCAAAGACTCCAAATACTTATCGACAGACTTTTTCAGCAGTTCCGATTCATAGCCGCATTCGTCGGCTGACGCCATGACGACTTGGGACATTTGGCTGGCGTCTGCGACGACGGCAGAGACTTCCGCTATAGATTTATTGAGGTCGCGGGTGCCTGTAGCGGCTTGATTCACGTTGCTGGCGATTTCTTGCGTCGCGGCGCTTTGTTGTTTTACGGCACCCGCCACCGCCACGGTCGTGTCGTTGATCTGCGTAATGATTTTGCTGATCCCTTGGACGGCCTCTGCGGTCTGCTGAGTTCCTTCACGAATGCCAAGGATCTGGCTTGCGATTTCTTCCGTGGCAATTGCCGTTTGTTTGGCCAAATTTTTTACTTCCGCCGCAACGACGGCAAAGCCTTTACCCGCGTCCCCTGCCCGCGCCGCCTCGATCGTTGCATTCAGCGCCAGCAAATTAGTTTGCGCGGCAATCGTGTTAATCAACTTCGCCGCGTCGCCGATTTTGACCGACGCCGCCGTCAGCTGCGCGATAATCTGGTTGGAACGGGTCGCCTGTTCCACGGCAAGCCTTGTATTGTCGCTCGTCTCCGACATTTGCCGCATGATCTCCGCTATCGACGAACTTAATTCTTCGGCGGCGGCGGCGACGACTTCGACGTTGGATTCCACTTCTGATGCCGAGGCGCTCACCTTCGTCGATAACTCCGCTGCTTTGGACGATGACGCATAGAGAGTCACGGCGGACTCGCTCATCTGCGCAGAGGCGTTGGACACCGTGGAAACATTCAACAGAATGCCTTCTTCGAACTCTTTTACGCGCTGAATGTCGTTAAACGCGTCCATGGTATCATCTTGAGGCACTTTGGCCAAAGCAGCCTTACTCTCTTCCAATTCCGCCGCAAGACGAGCGTTTTCCTTGGACAGCCGCGCAAGCTCAAGACTGGTTCTGCGCCGTGGAAGAAGCGCGAAGACAAGCGCAAAGAACTCGATAAGAGCGATAGTGAAAACGAAGCTGGAGGAAACGGACGTCATAAGATCATCTTTGCCGATGAGGATGGACGCTATGCCCCGTGCTTTACACAAGCAAGGGATGCGCGGATTACAAGGGAAGGCTTGCTATTTTAGTCTTGAACTCCTCTTTCTTGGCTGCGTCGGGGATATAAAGCGCCGCCGCCGCTATAAGAAACGGCGCAATCTTCTGAAGATCAGCGGAAGTAAAGGTGTCCGCCGTCGATGGTTCACAATGCTTCATCTGACGCTCGACGATACCGGGCCCCTTGGCTTCACCGACATAGGCGGTCACGAACTTTACTAGGTTGTCATATTGCGCCCTAGCCATTGGTTATCCCCTTTTCGGCAAAGTTGGTCTGAGAGAAAGTGACGCTGTGGATGTTCCGCATCGCAGTCCTCGCTTAATCCGGATTAACGATACGACCAAAGACCAGCACTTCCAGATTTTGCGCCGTTTCACGCATATCGTCCGCGTGCGCCGTCAACTCTTCGCATATGATGCTGGTCGTGACGGCGTCCTGAACACCTTGCTTGCTGGCTTCGCCGATCTGCTTCACGCTGCCCGCCAAAAGCGTAGCGCCGGGCTTCAGGGTCAAGGTCAGCTTGTTCAACGGCCTGATCATGCTTCGCGTCACCAGGAAGGCGATAAAGCACGAGAACAACAGCGCCACGGCGGACCAAAGAAGCGCGACGTTGCGGTGTTTCGTGTAGGAGTCGACACGCAGCTTGAACAAATTGTCGTTTTCCGGCGTTACGCCTTCCCAGAATTTGAACGCGCTTTCCCGCGCCTTCACTGCAACTTCTGTATACGCGTCGAAAGAGACAGGGGGCTTCTCCGCCGTCGACAGTTCCTTCGTCAGCGCGACTAGCTTGGCATTCGCCTCGCTCCACTCCTTCGAGAGAAGCGGCACCTTCTTTTGGAAGGAGGCGACGGCATCATGATATTCGTTCTTGTTTTCGTTCAACGCCGTCTGCACATCGCCGGTCACGCGATCGATATCCGACGTCTGGAGCAAAGCGGCATCCGCCGCCAGAGTCATCCTGTCGTCCACCGTGAACGTCTCGTGAGAATAAGCGGTGCGCGCATCGGCGATAATGTGCTCGATCCGGTTCTGGTTTTGCGGCAAAGCCAGAAGGGTGATGTCCATTGTGTAATAGGTATCGAGCTCGGGATCGAGAATGAGCGTGGACGTATCCCCCAGATGCGTAATCATCGTATTGATAACGGTGTTCACATCGTCATACTTGGCGTCAATATCCTCGGGCAACGGTGTCGTAGCCGTGCTCACAGCGGCAGTAACTTTCCCCCAGCTTTCCTCAAGATTCTCGACGGTGGCAAGCTGCCGCTTCCTCTTGGCAAGCCCATCCGGCGTGAATTCCAGTTGAGTGCCGTATTGCTGATCGACGCGCTTCAACGCATCAAGGCTGTTCGTGACGTTTAACTCCAAACCAGCCAACAGGCTCTTGCAATCAACGCCCTCGGGGCAGTGATGCACTAGACGCTGATGTTCCATCGTATCGCGCAGCAGTGCCTCTAACGGCGTCTGATAGGCGTCCCCTGACGCTTCCAATTCGGCAATCCTGCTATTCTGGTCGATGTTGTCGACGACAAAATAGGCCAGAACGACGATGGGAAGCGAAAAGCACAAAGACACAAGCAATATCTTCAGACTGATACTGAATTGTCTCTTGGTCGCCACTGCTGTAGCCATATCGATCCTCCGGGTTTTCTTGGGAAAAGGGGGTAGTCAGGAAAGCAAGGAAAACAAAACTTGGAAGCCGAAGGCGATTTCAGGAAACGCTTATTCTTGACACCAACGCTCCATGCGCAAGTTATGCCGCCGTCCCTTAAAAATTTACTAATTTTTCACGCAGATCGAAGTGTTTTGTTGCAGCTTTCCCGCAAGCTGAATTCAATTGTAATCAATAATCCCGCAAAGGATGTGCTGCGGCCAGACGATTCCCGCATTGCGTGAACTATGACTTTTCTGACCGTACCGGCAGTGAAAAATGAATAGTCGTGCCCACCCCTGGCTCGGAGGCCAGCCATATCTGCCCCCCCAAGCGTTCAACGATTTTCCGGCACGACGTCAGACCGATCCCCTGCCCTTCCGTATAAAGGGTTGGTTCCAGCCTTCTAAAAGGCTCAAATACGGATTCCGCATATTTTTGGTCCATCCCTATCCCGTTATCCCGCACCGAGAAAAGCCAGAAAGCGCCTTGCCGCTCCGCCTGAATATGGATCACAAGGGGCGTATGGGGTCTGCGATATTTAATCGCATTATCTATTAAGTTGGATATCAGCCGCCGGAACATCGACGGCACGACAAAAATAACAGGAAGCGCTGAAAGAATAATCTCCGGCTGGGCAGCCTCGATCAAAGGCTTCAGGTCTTCCAGCACGGTCTTTAATTCCTTGGCGCTGTCGCATGCCTCCAGCACCAGCGTTTTCTCGGTCACCTGCGTGTAGCCCAAAAGATCGGAGATCATCTGTTCGGCCCGCTTGGCGGCCCCTTCGATAATGTCAAGATACTCAAGGGAAGGCTGAGGCAGTTCATCCAAGGATTCACTTCGAAGAAGGGTCGCATAACACCGCATGGTTCGCACGGGCTCCTTAAGGTCGTGCGCGGCGGCATAGGCGAATTTTTCCAACTCGTCGTTCTTATGCGCTAATTGAACGGCAAGCTTCTGCGTTTCCCGCGCGAGCTTAATCTCTCGCCTCCGCACAAAATTTAAAGATGACAAGCCAATCAAAAAAACGAGGAAGACATACAAACAGCCAAGCCCCGCCACCATCGAATACTGTTGAATTTTTTGTTGGCGCAGGCGTTCTTCAAGAAAATCCTTGAGAATGCAGGTCGTCGCTCTCGCTATTGCCTCAACCGTTCCGATAAGCGCCGCCGTTTCTTCGGCGGAACTTCTGGAAGAAATCGGGGCTAACAAGCTCTTGCGAAAATCGCCGACCACAGTCTCCAACGCGACGCAGCCCCGACTGTTCTCACGGCAGACGGACTCGACGGAATGATCCAAAATCTCAAAACGATACTGCCAATCCTGCGAGGAATCAGCCCCCCCGTTCCTGCGCGCCAAGACATGCTCGACAAAGGAGGGGACATCGTTCAACAATAAATCCGCAGCGTAATAACTAGAAAGCTCAGGATCCAAAATCAAATTCGATTCGTCGCCGATATCCCGAATGCGTTGACGAAGCGCACGAGCCTCCTTGATTTCCCCCTTTTGTGGTTGAGCTCCCGTGTTAAGCTTGAAATAAAGTGCGGCGGCACGTTCGTAATCGCTAAGGCCCTGAATTTCTTTGGATGTAAAGACGATAGTGGCTTTCAAAGGCTGCAACAAAGCATAGGCCGCCAAAGCGTATGTGGCGGAAAGCACGACCACAACGACAAAAGCTAAAAGAGCTTGTTGCGATTTCAGTTTAATCATTGATAAAGTGGCTGTGACGGCATCCTCATTTCCAAAGGTAGGTTCATACGTGGAAGAACACAATAAGATACTCGACAAATATGTGGGCCTTAAGATTCGAGAGCGCCGCAAAGCGTTGGGGATGACCCAGGCGGAGCTGGCCGAAGTTCTGGCGCTGTCCCACCAGCAGATACAGCGTTACGAGAGCGGCGAAAACACGATTTCCATGGCCTCCGTTCTGCGCATAGCTCAAGCCCTGAACGTTAAGCCGGACTGTTTTTACGAAAATGCCCCGCTTTCGAAAACGGCAGATGAGGACACCTCAAACGGCATTATCGTCAAAACGACAAACCGCCCGATCAGGGTTCTTCTGGTCGAAGACGTCACCACCGATGAATTGCTGTTTCGCAAGGCGGCGGAGAAAAGCTCTGTCGCATCAGACGTCCGCACAATCCAGAATCCCGAAAACGTCGTTGATTTCCTGCTGAAGCACAAAGCCAAAAACGACGAAGAAACCCCCGACCTTGTCGTTCTGGACATCAACATGCCGCAGATGAACGGGCTGGAGCTTCTGAAAAAGATCAAAGAGAACATGACGCTAAAATATCTGCCGGTCATCATGTTGACCAACAGCGTGCGCAGCAAGGATATGCTCGAATCCTACGCCAACCACGCAAACGGCTTTGTGCAAAAAAATTCCGATCTTCTGGAATTCTTTGAAGACATCAATCTTATCCTGCAATATTGGAGCCGCGCCATCGTGCTGCCCAGCGCTGCCTGATATCCTACACCACGATCTGGGTTCCTATTTGGATCAGTTCTTCAGAATTGATGTGGGATGAGTCGTAATCTTCTTCAACGCTGTTGGCGAGCCAGAGGAAGAGTTTCTTGCGCCATTTTGGCTTCATTACCCGCCCTCCCTCGACAAAGATGCTATGCCCGACAAAGAAGGTCAGGTTATAAAGATCGATGTCGGGAAACTGTTTCATCCGTTCGCGCAAATCATTGGCCGCGTTCGGTTGTTCAAAAAAGCCGTAGTGCAAGGTGACTTGCCACACGCCTTTGCCAAGCGCACGCATCGTGGCGCGACGGTCTTCCTTGACATGCGCGACGTGTTCCTGCGCGATTTTCAAAACAATAATCGTTCTGCGCAACGTCTGATAACGATACAGCGAACTCGCCAAAGCCGTAGGCACGGAAGTCGTCACAGGGGTCAGATAGACCGAAGTGCCGGGAACGCGAGTGGGCCATTCCGGCGTCATGTTCGACACAAAGGTTTCCAGCTTTTCATGTCCGTCCTCGCGCAGCTCTTGAACAAGGGAGCGCCCCTCTTTCCAAGTGACGAATATAGTCAGCACGATAATGCCAACGCTCAAAGGCAGCCATCCGCCGTCGGGAATCTTGACGGTCGCGGTCGTAAAGAATACCAGGTCAAACAGCACAATCGGCACGAAGACTAACGCGACCAAAGGCTTTGCCCAATGCCAGACATGCCGCGCCACATAGCCCGTCAACAACGTATCGACCAGCATCGCGCCGCAGACGGCGAAGCCATAGGCGCCAGCCAGCGAGGACGATGAACGGAACAACATCACCAGCATAACGACGCACAGGCATAGGAAAAAATTGACCTTGGGCAGATAGACTTGCCCGGGCTCCAGCGGCGAAGTATGCACAATCGAGAAACGCGGTAGATAATCCATCTGGATCGCCTGACGCACGATGGAAAAAGTGCCCGAGATGACGGCTTGCGACGCGATCACCGTCGCCAAAGCGGCCAACACGATCATCGGGATAATCAGCGCATGCGGCACCAAAAGATAGAACGGATTGCTGGCGGCCTTTGGCGCAGACAAAAGCAACGCGCCCTGCCCCAAGTAATTGATTGTCAGCGCGGGCATCACAAGCCCGAACCAAGACAACCGAATAGGCTTCAAGCCGAAATGCCCCATATCCGCGTAAAGGGCTTCCCCTCCGGTGAAAGCCAGAAGCGCCGCGCCGAGAATGGCAAGGGAAAGCACCCCATGATGGGAAATAAGCTGCACTGCGTAAACGGGATTCAGCGCGGCAATAACGGAGGGCTCTTTGATAATCGAGCGAACCCCAAGCAAGGTTAGGCAGGAAAACCACCCCACCATAATCGGCCCAAAGCTGTTGCCGATTTTTTGGCTGCCGAAACGTTGCAAAATAAACAACGTAATCAGGATCGCTATGGCGATAGGCATGACCATATGTTGCAGACTGGGCGCGACAACATTCAGTCCTTCGACGGCGCTAAGGACGGAAATGGCGGGAGTTACCATGCTGTCACCGAAAAAGAGCGCCGCGCCAAACATCCCGATTAGCATAATAGCATGAACCACGGAGGACTTTTTGGCTTCCCCGTCTGTACCTGTCTTCCTTTTCTCCTCTTCCGTCGCGCGTCGCACGGCGCGCAACGCCAAGGCCAGAAGCGAGAAAACGCCCCCTTCGCCGTTATTATCGGCGCGCATAACGATCAACGTGTATTTAATCGAAACGACAATGGTCAAGCCCCAAAAAATAAGGGAAATAACGCCAAGAATATTGGCGCGTTCCGGCGTCAATCCGTGGGCGAAGCATTCCTGAACGGCGTAAAGCGGGCTGGTCCCGATATCCCCAAACACGACGCCCAAAGCGCCAAGAGCCAATTTACCGGTGTTGTTTTTGCTGGAGGTATGAGAATGCATTCTTCAGTCTTTCTTGATGTCATACTAAAACGCTAAGCCCCCATTAATAGGGAAGCTTTAAAATATTCTAAACGCCTGTCTTGATTTTTTTCTGCCTGAGATAAAACGTGCGGGATTAATACGCCTGTCCTCGGTTCAAAAGCGTGGGCACGGTTTTCAACATAATGACGATATCCAGCCACAGGCTCCAATTACGGGCGTACCATGCTTCAAGGCCGACGCGCTCTTTGAAGGTCAGGTGGTTACGCCCGCTGACTTGCCACGGCCCCGTGATGCCAGGGCGCACGGATTCGTAGAAACTGAAATCTTCGGCATATAGGCTTTCTTGGCCCTGCATACAGGGGCGGGGACCGACAAGGCTCATATCGCCTTTCAACACGTTAATCAGCTGGGGCAATTCGTCGATGCTGGCGCGGCGGATAAAACGACCAAAGGGAGTAACGCGCACATCATTTTCCAATTTCTGGAATTGACGCCATTCTTCGGCTTCAGCGGGGTTTTTCGCCAAATAATCCGCCAAAACTTCTTCGGCGTCGCTGCGCATAGATCTGAATTTATAGCATTGGAACGAATGCCCCCCCTGCCCGATACGGGGTTGCTTGAAAAAGGCAGGGCCTCCGTCACGGCGAACCGCCAAAGCTACCACGGCAAAGACAGGCAACAACGTCAGCAAAGCCATGCCCGCAAGAGTCACGTCGACAGTGCGCTTGATCAAGCGGGACAAAGGCAGTTTCAAACGGTTGGTATCATGCAACATCATGACGTCTTGCATCATAAAGTGATGCGGCGTCAGCGTGCTGGAGGGAAGCCCCATCCACGGAGGAATGATCGAACATGGCACCCGCGCACGCGGCAGAGATTTCAAAGCCGTTTGGTACCGTTCGATCTCGCCACCTTCCAACGCCAAAAAGATATAATGGGCATCGTACAACATTAGCGCCTGTTTCCAGGAGCGGGTCTTCCTCATATCCGACAAAATTGAAGGGGGCAGTTGCTCGACGATTGAAAAGCCGACTTGCGTGTCGCGCGACAACGCGCGCAAGGCAGCAGCCGCCGTGGGGCCTTCGCCGATAACAATCGCCGGAATGCGCCACACGCCGGCTTTGTCCAGCCGGCAACGCACCCAAGCACGCCCAAGAAAAGAAAAAACGGCAAACAACACCCAGCAGAACGCGGTCCACAGGCGAGAGCCGTTATTGTGCAGGGCAAAATCGATAAAGCCGCTTGCAATAAAACCAAGACTAGAAACACCGAGAATATGCCCGACCGTTTCCCAATAAGGCAGGCGTTGACGATAATGACCGCGACTATCGAGCCACAA
Organism: uncultured Pseudomonadota bacterium; assembly: GCA_903920205.1. Classification (GTDB taxonomy): domain Bacteria; phylum Pseudomonadota; class Alphaproteobacteria; order UBA9219; family UBA9219; genus CAIXLI01. The sequence continues at coordinate 8,246 of CAIXLI010000200.1, read as the reverse complement.
AATCGCCGTCAGGCCAATCACCCCGAAAATGGATATCTGCTGCATTGTGACTAGGTTAAACCAATCAGTAGGCAACGCTTCATTGGCCCAGAATCGGCGCGCCAAAGCCAATGCCTCGCCGCCGATATAAGAAAGGGCGAGAGCGCATACATCCGCACCCAGCATCCACCGCCCGGACAAGCGCATGCTGCTGGAAAAATCAGGAAAGCCGTGAGCAAGAGAAACCGGCTTGTCCTTACGACCAGAATAATCAGTAGCGTGATTTTTGTTAGTGTGACTGTGAAGCATGAATTACCATTAAAATTAAATTATCAGCTGCGACATCGATAAACTCCCCGACCACAACATCAAGATGGCACCCAATCTTAATCCAGAAAACCTGCCCCGCGAAGGAGCTCCATGACCTTTCGCGTACTCTTTTGTACCATGAAAGTATTTCCTATGCACCCACAAGCTGCGTTTTTACAAAAATTTCTAAAAATGCCCCTAAAACACACAAAAAAACGCCCCGCTGAATGGCGAGGCGCTTTTTATCTAAATATCAATAAGTTCAGGCGGCTTTTTCTTCTGAAATCTTGGCGGTCAGCGTGATTTTCCCGCCCACCTTTTCAACTGCGGCAATGGCCGATTGTGAAGCTCCAGCGACCGTCAGATCGACCTTAGACTTCAATTCGCCCTTGCCGATGATACGCACGCCGTCGCGCGCCTTGGATGCGACACCGGCTGCGATCAGGCTTTCGGACGTGATCGGCTTCTTGGCGTCAACGCGACCTGAATCGATGGCCTGCTGCAAACGTCCCAAATTCACCGCCGAGAAATCCTTGGCGAAGATGTTCTTGAACCCGCGCTTGGGCAAGCGACGAATCAGCGGCATTTGGCCGCCTTCAAAACCCTTGATCGAGACGCCAGTACGCGCCTTCTGACCCTTAACGCCACGACCGCAAGTCTTGCCCTTGCCGGAACCAATGCCGCGTCCGACGGTCATGCGCTTCTTGCGCGCGCCTTGATTGTCACGAAGATCGTTGAGCTGCATTTTCTTAACCCTTCTTTTCTACCACGGTCACCAAATGGCGAACGCAGGTAATCATGCCACGGATGGATGGCGTGTCTTGTAATTCACGCGTGGAGCGGATACGCCCCAGACCGAGGCCGATCAGCGTTTCCCGCATTTTTGGCCCCTTGCCTGTCGATCCGCCGATTTGCGTGACGACCAGCGTGTTGCCGGATGTTGCTTTTTTCGTTTGAGCTTTCGTAGCCATACTATGCGCCCTCTTCCTTATTCCTTGGCCGAGGCTTCGTCAGCCTGCTTTTTGCCAAGAATCTCGTTGACCTTTTTGCCGCGACGCAACGCGACCGAGCGCGGACTTGCAACCTGATTCAAAGCATCGAACGTCGCTTTGATCATGTTGTGCGGATTGCTAGAGCCGACCGACTTGGCGACGACGTCATGAACGCCCAAAGCTTCGAACAAAGCGCGCATTGGGCCGCCCGCGATGATGCCGGTACCGGCAGGCGCCGTGCGGAGCACAACCTTGCCCGCGCCGAAACGCCCGCGTGCATCGTGATGCAACGTGCGCCCCTCGCGCAAGGGAATGCGCTGCATGTTGCGCTTGGCGGCGTTGGTCGCCTTGGCGATGGCTTCGGGGACTTCGCGTGCCTTGCCGGTGCCGTAACCGATGCGGCCTTTGCCGTCGCCGATCAAGACCATAGCAGCCATCTTGAAGCTTTTACCGCCCTTGACAACTTTGGTGACGCGATTGATGCCGACGAGCTTTTCAATCAGCTCGCTGCCTTCGTGGTCGCCTTTGTCTTCGCTCTTCTTCGATCTTTCGGGTCTCGCCATACTATTTCCTCTGCTTATGCTTTATTAGAAGGAAAGGCCTGCTTCACGAGCGGCCTCCGCCAATTCCTTGACACGACCGTGATAGATGTAACCGCCGCGGTCGAACACGACTTCCTTGATGCCAGCCTTGATCGCACGTTCGGCGACCAATTGACCGATAGCCTTGGCTGCTTCCTTATTCGCGCCGGTCTTCAGCTTTTTGCGCAAATCCGCTTCGAGCGTCGAGGCGGAGACCAAGGTCTTGCCAGCCTTGTCGTCGATGATCTGAACGGAAATGTTCTTTTCCGAACGATGGACGGAAAGACGCAGACGACCTTGCGCGTTCTTCGTAATGTTGTAGCGGTTGCGCTTGGCGCGGCGTTCGTGAAGTTCTTTAGGACTCAGCATTTCGACCTCTGTTTTTGTCTGGACTGCCGCTTGCGCAACCGCCCTTTTCTATTAACTTGGATCCCCGATTTCGCGGAGATAGGAATTTTCTAAGCTTCGCACAAAGCGAAACGAGAAAATGCTTACTTCTTCTTGCCTTCCTTACGACGAACACGTTCGCCGGCGTATTTAATGCCCTTGCCCTTGTAAGGTTCGGGTTTCTTCATGCCGCGAATTTCAGCCGCTACCTGACCGACTTGTTGCTTGTCAATGCCGGTAATGGTCAGCATGGTGGGCTTGTCGGCCTTAATCGTAATGCCTTCGGGCGGCGTAAAGCGCACTTCGTGGCTAAAACCGATTTGCAAGACCAGTTCCTTGCCCTGCATTGCCGCCTTGAAACCGACGCCTTCGATCTCCAACACGGTCTTGAAGCCGTCAGTGACGCCCTTGACCATGTTGTTGATGTTGTTGCGGGTGGTGCCCCACAAAACGCGAGCGCGTGCCGTGTCGTGATGTTTGGAAACAGCGACATGACCGCCTTCGACTTTGACATCGACTTCGGACGGAAGGGCGAGAGTCAGGCTTCCCAGTTTGCCTTTAACGGCAACGGTCTGATTCTTAACTTCCGCCGTAACGCCTTGCGGCAGAGCTACGGGATATTTGCCAACGCGGGACATCTTACAACCTCAAACTTAAAGTATCTCGTGAATTAGAATACGCGGCACAGAACTTCGCCCCCGACATGCTGGGCGCGTGCTTCGTTATCGGAAAGCACGCCACGCGGCGTCGAAAGAATCGAAATACCAAGGCCGTTGAACACGCGCCCCAAATCCTTGATGCCGGAATAAACGCGGCGGCCAGGAGTTGAAACGCGCTCGATCTTGCGAATAGCAGGCGAACCTTCATGGTACTTCAGCTCGATTTCGAGCTGACCCTGAGCGGTCCCCTTCTGCACTTCCGTGTAGCCACGGATGTACCCTTCGCGGGTCAAAGTTTCAAGGACATCCTTGCGGTGTTTGGAAGAAGGGCAGCTTACGACCGCCATCTTGGCCATCTGACCGTTACGGATGCGGGTCAGCATATCACCTAATGTATCGGAAACAACAGACATCTATGCTCCTCCCTTACCAGCTCGACTTGACTATGCCTGGGATCTGGCCTGCGGAGGCCAGTTCGCGCAATTTAATGCGGCATAGCTTGAATTTACGATAAACGGCGCGAGGACGCCCCGTCAGCTCACAACGGTTGCGTTGACGAACCTTGGCACCGTTGCGCGGCAAGGCAGCCAGTTTCATCACCGCGTCGAAACGCTCTTCCATCGACGTGTCTTTGTCCTTGATCGCGGCTTTAAGGGCGGCGCGGCGTTTGGAGAACTGTTTGTTCAAACGTTGACGCTTGCCTTCCTTCTCGATCATGCATTTTTTAGCCATGAAACTCTCCTTATGACTGGAACGGCATGTCGAAAGCGCGCAACAATTCGCGTGCTTCGTCATCCGTCTTCGCCGTGGTGCAAATAACGATATCCATGCCGCGGATTTCGTCGATCTTGTCGTAATCGATTTCAGGAAACACGATCTGTTCCTTGAGCCCGAGCGCGTAGTTGCCGTTGCCGTCGAAGCTCTTGGCCGAAACGCCACGGAAATCGCGGACGCGAGGCAGAGCGATCGTAACCAAGCGGTCGAGGAATTCGTACATCTTCTCGCGGCGCAAGGTGACCTTAGCGCCGATGCCAAGACCGCCACGCAGCTTAAACGACGCGATGGCCTTGCGCGATTTAGTGATAACGGGCTTTTGGCCCGAGATCAGCGCCAGTTCTTCGGCGGCGTTCTTGGTCTTCTTGCTGTCGTTGACGGCTTCGCCAACGCCCATGTTGATGACGATCTTTTCCAAACGCGGCACTTGCAGGCCGTTGGTGTAACCGAACTTCTTAATGAGTTCGGCCTTGACCGAGTCCTGATAGCGCTTTTGAAAGCGTGGGACGTATTTATCTTTTTTCGCTGCGACCATTTTCTACCCCTTAAACTTCTTCGCCGGAGCGACGCGCGACGCGGGTCTTTTCGCCCTTGACGACTTTATAGCCGACGCGCGTGGCCTTGTTCGATTTCGGATCGATAAGCGCGACGTTCGAGGCGTGAAGCGGCGCTTCACGACGCACGATGCCGCCTTGCGGATTGGCCTGCGACGGCTTGGTGTGACGAGCGACCATGTTGACGCCCGAAACCGTGACGCGGTTATCCTTGGGGGATACGGAGGTGATTTCGCCCGTTTTCCCCTTATCCTTGCCCGTCAGGACGATGACTTTGTCCTTGGTTTTGATTTTCAATTTAGTAGCCATTACAACACTTCCTCTGCCAAGGAGATAATTTTCATAAAGCCAAGCGTACGCAACTCACGCGTCACCGGCCCAAAGATACGGGTGCCGATAGGCTCCTTATCCTTGTTGATCAATACAGCCGCGTTGCGGTCAAAACGGATCAGCGTGCCGTCCTTGCGGTGCAGCGCGTAACGTTGACGAACGATGACGGCCTTATGCACATCGCCCTTCTTAACCTTGCCGCGGGGCATGGCTTCGCGGATCGACACGACGATGATATCGCCGATGCCTGCCGTCGTGCGGTGCGAACCGCCTGGAACCTTGATGCAGCAAACGGCTTTTGCGCCGCTGTTATCCGCTACCTCGAGGACTGTTTCCATTTGAATCATGGTAGTATCCTATCCTTAAAACCTGTTACTTCTTCGCTGCCTTCTTGGCGGGTTTTACCGCCGCTTTTTCTTCTACGAGCGTCCAACGCTTGCTTTTGCTGATGGGCGCGCATTCGATGATCGACACGACGTCGCCGATCTTGCGGCTGTTCGCTTCGTCATGCGCCGCATACTTCTTAGATTTGCGGATATACTTCTTGTAAATCGGATGCATAACGCGACGTTCGACCAAGACCGTGATGGTCTTGTCGCCCTTGTCACTAACAACCGTTCCTTGCAATACGCGACGCGGCATGTTTTTTCCCCTTACTTCTTCTTGGACGGCGCGATGGTGGCGCGATGACGCTCACCGACCACGGTCGTGATCTTGGCGATTTCCTTGCGGACATGACCGACGCGCGCCGTGTTGGCGAGCTGGCCTGTGGCTTTTTGGAAGCGCAGGTTGAATTGCTCTTTACGCAATTCGCTCAGGCGCGTTTCCAGTTCCTTGTCCGTTTTAGCCCGCACATCGGCGGTTTTTACCGTAGTCTTAGCCATAATGATACCTCTATCCTTACGCAGCCAAACGCTGCACGAATTTCGTCTTGATCGGCAGCTTGGCAGCAGCAAGCGCGAAGGCTTCCTTAGCTATGCTGGCGGAAACGCCGTCCATTTCGAACATGATGCGTCCTGGGTGAACGCGGCACGCCCAGAATTCGGGCGCGCCCTTACCGGAACCCATGCGGACTTCGGCAGGCTTTTTAGACACGGGAACGTCGGGGAACACGAGGATCCACAGACGCCCCTGACGCTTCATCGCACGCGTGATGGCGCGACGAGCCGATTCAATCTGGCGTGCCGTAATACGTTCCGGTTCCAACGCTTTGAGGCCAAACGCGCCGTAGCTAAGGCGGAAACCGCCCTTGGCAACGCCGTGAATGCGGCCCTTATGCGCTTTGCGATACTTGGTGTGCTTCGGTTGCATCATGATCGTAAACCCACTTCTTACTCTTTACTGGCGTTGCTGCTGGCCGTCCGTTTGACGCTTTTCATGCGCCATCGGATCGTGTTCCAGAATTTCGCCACGGAAAATCCAAACCTTAACGCCGCAGGTTCCCATCGTGGTGAACGCGGTCGCCGTGCCGTAATCGACGTCGGCGCGGAGGGTATGCAAGGGCACGCGGCCTTCGCGGTACCATTCCATGCGGGCGATTTCAGCGCCGCCCAAACGTCCGCTGCAGTTGATACGAATGCCGAGTGCGCCCGAACGAAGAGCGGATTGCACAGCGCGTTTCATAGCGCGGCGGAAGCCAATGCGGCGTTCCAGCTGGTCGGCGATACCGACGGCGACGAGCTTAGCATCGATGTCCGGCTTGCGGATTTCGACGATGTTCAGGTTGACTTCGGCGCTGGTCATCTTGCCGATTTCGGTGCGCAGCTTTTCGATATCCGCGCCCTTCTTACCGATAATGACGCCCGGGCGAGCCGAGTGAATGGTGACGCGGGCGATCTTGGCCGGACGTTCGATCACGATCTTGGCAACGCTGGCAGCTTTGCCAATCTGCTTGATCAGATAATCGCGGATGCGGAAATCTTCGTGCAGTAACTTGCCGTAGGTGCCGTGATTAGCGAACCAGCGGCTGTCCCATGTGCGGTTGATGCCGAGGCGCATGCCGATTGGATTGACTTTTTGACCCATATTAGGCTCCTGCCTTCGCTGAAGCTTTGGCAGGCGCGCCCGCTTTAGCATTCTTGGTTTCAGGTTTCTTCGAGAAGCTGCGCGCGCGCTTGGCGGACAGTTTTTCGTCGTTTTCGCGTTCCTTGACGACGATCGTCAGGTTGCTGAAAGGCTTTTCGATGCCGGCGCTCTTGCCGCGACCGCGAGTGTGGAAACGCTTCATAACGAAAGCGCGACCGACCCAAGCTTCGGAAACGTAAAGCTTGTCAACGTCGAGATTATGATTGTTTTCGGCGTTGGCGACGGCGGCTTGCAAAACCTTCTTCACTTCGTCGGACACGCGGCGCTTTTCAAAGGTCAAAAGCGTCAGAGCCGCCGCGGCGCTTTTACCGCGAATGCTGGTGGCGACGAGGTTCAGTTTGCGCGCGCTGGAACGGATGGCTTTGGCTTTTGCCAGAGCGCCGCCTTCCTTGCGTAATGTTTCTTTCAAGTGTGCCATGATGATGCTCCTTAACCCGCCTTTTCAACCTTCTTTTCGGTGACGCTGTGCGCCTTGAACGTGCGCGTAGGCGCGAATTCACCGAATTTGTGGCCGATCATATTTTCCGTGACCGAAACGGGCAGAAACTTGTTGCCGTTATAAACGCCGAAGGTCAGGCCAACAAATTGCGGCAAGATCGTCGAACGACGCGACCAGATCTTGATGATCTCGTTACGCCCCGAACCGCGAGACTTATCCGCCTTCTTGAGCAGATAGCCATCGACGAACGGGCCTTTCCATACTGAACGTGACATCGTGTTATTCCTCTATTTCCGTTATGCGGCCTGACTGTCTTTGCGCTTGTTGGCGCGGCGGACAATCATATGATCGGTACGTTTATTGTTTCTGGTCTTGGTTCCCTTGGTGCCCTTGCCCCATGGCGTAACCGGATGACGGCCGCCCGAAGACTTGCCTTCGCCACCACCATGCGGATGATCGACGGGGTTCATCACGACGCCGCGGACGCTTGGACGAATGCCCAGCCAACGGCTGCGCCCCGCCTTGCCCAACTTGACGTTGGTATGATCGGCATTCGACACAGCACCAATGGTCGCCATGCATTCCTGCGGAACGATGCGAACTTCGCCCGAGCTCAGCTTGACTTGAACCACGCCGCTATCGCGTCCGACAATTTGGACGTAAGTGCCAGCAGAACGCGCCATCTGACCGCCTTTGCCTGGCTTCAGCTCGACATTGTGGACGATCGTGCCGACGGGGATGTTCTTGATGAGCATCGCGTTGCCGGGCTTGACGTCGACTTTGTCGCCTGCAATCACGACATCGCCCTTCTTAACGCGCTGCGGCGCCAAGATATAGGACTTTGTGCCGTCCTTATAGGTGATGAGTGCGATAAAAGCGGTACGATTGGGATCGTATTCCAGATGATCGATTGTCGCTTCCACATTGAATTTGCGGCGCTTGAAATCAACCAAGCGATAACGACGCGCATGACCGCCGCCGATGTGACGCGTGGTGATGCGCCCCTTGTTGTTGCGTCCGCCGGTCTTGTTCAGACCTTCGGTCAACGCCTTGACGGGCTTGCCCTTCCACAATTCGGAACGGTCTACCTGAACGACCTGACGAAGGCCTGGAGTGACGGGATTGTAAGTTTTAAGTGCCATGATAAACCTCTACCT
>CAIXLI010000199.1 GCA_903920205.1 uncultured Pseudomonadota bacterium | reverse complement strand
TGCATTTCTCAAACATAGAGTTTGAGGCGATTCATAAGGTGTGGAAAAATGTGCCCCGCAAAGTGGCTCATCATTCCGAGGACGGTTATCACATCGTTTTTGACGATAAGCGAAAGATTGCCATTACCAGAAACAGGATTGAGCTGGCGAAGAAACCCAGACATACGAGCCGAAGCTGGTGGAGGAGCTATTGTTGAAACAAATGCTCAAGAAAACCCTGATGCAAAAGGCGAGCGATCTGTTCGATCACCAGATCTATCTGGAGAGAACGGAGAAACTCAACCCCGTTCTGGCGAAGTTGGAGGCTTGGAATCAGGTGATGAGGCCTCTGTCGCAGGGCAAGGACGAGGAAGAAGAAACGAGAATGAGCGAGATGGATATGTAAGTCTCGCTTTCGCCGAAGAAAGCGAAGCGACAAAACCTTCCCGCGATTATCGGATTAGCTCAAGATGCCAAGACAGGAGCGAAAGCCCTGTTCCGGATATTTGCGGTTGGCCATGACGGCGACGATGATCCCCTCGGTGTTGAGGCCAATGGCCGCAGCACTGGAACGGAAACGAGCCTCGCTCCAGCCGGCGTAATGCTGATGATCTTTAGGCATATGCTCGGCAAGCGTGACATGGTGATGACCCGCCCCTTATTGAACATCCTAACGAAAGCCTAATATTTAACTGGAAATATCCCCATCAATAGCGCAGAATTTTGTTGCATTATAACACAAGGTGTTATAGTTTAATCCCGTGGAAACGGAGCTGATGTGCGCGTATTTACAACAAAGTGGTTTGCTCGTTTTGCTCGCAAAAAGGGCATCAGCGCAGAGAAATTGATCGCCGTTGTACGGGAAGCGGAGAGCGGCATGAATGACGGCGAATTGGGCGGCGGTCTTATCAAAAAGCGCGTTGCCCGCGCCGGAGCGGGAAAACGCGGCGGCTATAGGACAATTATCGTTTATCGCGTTAAAAAACTGGCTGTTTTCGTTTACGGTTTTGCCAAGAACGCAACAGACAATATCGACGATGCGGAACTGTACGAATACCAAAGATTGGCCCAAATCTATCTGGGCTTTAGCGACGCGGACATAAGCCAAGCGTTAAACGCCGGAGAATTGCAGGAGGTAAAATACGATGGCAAAGACAGCAAAAAAGTATCGCAGTAACGCATTGGCGGCTCTGCACGAAACGGCGCAAGGTCTGCATAATGCCGGATTGCTCGACGCAAAGACTATGCGCGATTTCGATGCATCGTGCCTCACGACCGTCAAAGACCTGTCGGCTAAGCAAATTGCCGAGGTTAGACGGCGCGAAGGCGTCAGTCAGGCCGTGTTTGCCAATTACCTCAACGTGACAACAGGGTTAATCAGTCAATGGGAACGCGGCGAAAAACACCCGCAAGGCTCATCCCTCAAGCTTCTTGCCCTCGTGAAAAAAGGGGGGCTGGAAGCCATAGCCTGATCATCCCAAGGCAGGAATTTTTGCTCTTTTTCTTCCGGTAAACTGTGGCGCAGCAGGTATCGGCAGTGCTACGCTCCAGTACTCGGATTTGTCCTGTACGGCACGCCAAAGTTTTTTTAAACATATTCAATAAGATAAGAAAACACCCCAAACAGGCTTTGGGCCCTTGTTCCCCTTATGCATTCACCCTACCATACGGAACCGCTGTGAACAGAGGAAAACCTAAACGGTGAGCAACGATACCCATAAGAATGCGGACGGCCTACACGAGCGCTACATGATTAATAGCAAGGGCCAATTCGTCATCATCCTGACGGACGATAAGGGGGTGGTGAAAGACACGCTCAGGTGCGAGAAAGGCACCCCTCCCATTTCCGACCCGCAAGCCTCGAATATCGTCGTCTCCATTTTTGCGGAACCTCTATCGAAAGAGGATTTCTATGATCGGCTTGAAAAACATGATCCAAGTGTTCCTTTTAATCCGATAGCATGGCAGAAGCCCACACAACGGAGAGAACCGTCCTAAGCTTTCACCAAATTACCCTAATAATCCATTGCCCAGATTTATCCTGTGCGGCACGCCAATATTTTTCCGATGTTAAATCAATAAGATAAGAGCGTGCGCAATGCGGAGTGCCTGCATCTTGGGCGAAGGCTGTCAAAGCGGATTTTCTCCATCAACACTTTTGCCTTGAGCTTTCAGCGCGGCACGCTCTCTCCTAAGGATCTCAGCACCAATGTGAAAATCATTACGCAATTTACTAACAATTGACATTGTATTTTTCCTCGCGGTTTATAATTAGGGTCGCCATGGCCACTTTCACCTTGAACGCAGCGCTATGTTTCTTCCGTGTGTTCGTCATGTCTACCCCTTTGGCTTTCGCCATTTTAGGCCAGACTGTGTTGAAAAATTAAACGGCGGCTGATGATAACAGAAAACCATGAAACTAATTAACACAATCAATCTTAGTAAGGTCATGAAAAGACAAGCTTTAGAGCCAAATTCCAACACACAAATGTTTAAAACTGTGCATTGGTTTGCAGGCAGGGAGGTTGAACACAAGCAAAACTTGCTATCTATGTGCCTTAGTGCTATATTTCTAAGTGTGGGGGTGCTTCTTGCGTGTTTTTATGACGAAAGCCTTTGCCCGCTTTGCGCGCAAAGAAGACCTTGATGACAAGATGTTGGCTAAGGCTATCGCCGATATTGAGCGTGGTTTGGTCGATGCCGACATGGGCGGCGGCCTTATCAAACAGCGGGTTGCCAGAACTGACGGCGGAAAAAGGGGCGGGTTCAGGACGTTGATCGCCTATCATATTGGGAAAAGGGCTGTATTCCTGTTTGGCTTTGCCAAAAGCGATTTAGCAAATATCAGCCCCGAAGATGAGCGCGATCTGAAAGATTATGGCGCGATGCTCTTGGCTCTGAAAGACAAAGACATAGAGCTTATGACCGAAAACGGCGAATTACGGGAGGTACGTTATGGCAAAGAAGACAACTAAAAACTATCGCAGCAAGATTGCTGAAACCGTCCACGAGGGCGTAAGCGGCATGCATCAACTTGGCTTGGTCGATAAGAAAACCATGCGCGAGTTTGATCTTCGCTGCTTGACTGCCGTTGACGATCTTTCTGCTAGCGACATTCAGGCATTGCGGGAACGCGAAGGCGTAAGCCAAGCAGTTCTCGCCCGTTGCCTCAATTTGACGACCGGACAAATCAGCCAGTTGGAACGCGGAGCAAAGAACGCCCGAGGCGCAACGCTGAAGCTGCTGTGTTTAATCGAACAAAAGGGCTTAGAAGTCGTCCTCTAATCAAACCGAGGCCAGCGATCACGCCAAAATAAGGATTCTGGGCTATCCAGTTGACTCCACCACCCACTACATATAGACAGGTGGGATGGAAAAATATCCTGCCGACATAGCCGATTTGACCAAGATGTTTCCAACCGAAGATGCGTGTTTGGCTTATCTTCGTGAGCTGCGTTGGC
>CAIXLI010000198.1 GCA_903920205.1 uncultured Pseudomonadota bacterium | reverse complement strand
ATGTCGGATACGCACAAGAAATGCCCCCGCCAACTTCGCAACAATCAAACACGCTGCCAGCAATTTACTCAGAACCTCAAAAGGCAAGGAAAGCCTTCAACTTAAACGACATATCGCAGCTTGGGACACCGATTTCCTCTGGAATGTGATCGCATGTTAACTCAGTCGATTGCCCTGTAACGCGTCGCCTTTTCCCCATGTGTTTTAAGAAATTCCTAAGGAGTAAAAGCATAGAATTTCCCAATGGGATTGTCTTTTACACGATCGCGCCGGGTGTCATGGCTTGCCTTGTTGTTGGCGAGCGTGGGGCCGTGCGCTGTGTTGGCTAATCCGCAAGGGGGGACGGTAGTGGCGGGGTCGGCGAGCATTGGCAGTTCGGGTTCGACGCTGACGGTGACGCAATCGAGTGATAAGGCCATTATTGACTGGCGCGGGTTTGATATTGCGGCGGGCGAGACGACCACCTTCAAACAACCTTCCGGCAGTTCGTTGACGCTCAATCGAGTGAACAGCGCCAGCGCGTCTTTGATTAACGGTACGCTGACCGCGAACGGCAATGTGGTAATCGTCAATCAGAACGGCGTGTTGTTCGGGAAGAACAGCGTGGTCAACGTCAACAGTCTGCTTGCCACGACGGCGGATATCGACAATGCCAAGTTTATGGCAGGCGAGATGACGTTCGATAAGCCCGGCAATCCCTATGCGGTGATTGAGAACCAGGGGCTGATAACCGCTAAGGAAGCTGGGCTTGTGGGGCTTGTGGCGCCGAATGTTTTGAACTCTGGCGTTATCACCGCCAAGCTGGGGCGCATTCATCTGGCTTCGGGAGATACGGCGACGGTTGACTTCTACGGCGACGGCTTGTTGGAGATCAAGGCCAGCCCCGCGCTGCAAGAGCAGATTGTCGAGAACACGGGGTTATTGAGTGCCGAAGGTGGCACGATCCAGATGACGGCTGCCGCTGCCGCGGAAACGGTCCAAAGCCTGATCCATGTTGGGGGAGAGCTGGACGCGAGAAGCGTCGGCACTAAGAACGGCAATATCATTATTTATGCCGAAGGATCGAATGCGGTCCAGAACAACGTCGCGGCGGATAAGGGGCAGAAGTCCGGCAGCAGCACGGTTCTGGTGGACGGGTATCTGGACGCTTCGGGGCGCCAGGCGGGGGAACATGGCGGCACTGTTACGGTTACGGGGGATAACGTCGCGCTGTTGAACGGGACGATCATCGACGCCAGCGGCTCTGACGGGGCCAGCAACACGACGGCGGGGAAGGCGGTCTCTGCCCCTCGCACAGGCAGTGCGGGCGGTGATATTAAGATCGGCGGGGATTATCTGGGGCAGGGTGCGACACCGACCGCCAAGAACCTGTATGTTGCACCCAGCGCTCTGATTTTAAATGATGCGCTCAGCACGGGCGATGCGGGACGCAATATCTTCTGGTCTGACGGCACGACGCAGTTTTACGGGGTTGTTTATGCGCGGGCTTTGGGTGGATTGACCCCTGATCCTTTGACATGGAGCGCGGCTGTGGGCGGGAACAGCGGCGATGGCGGCTTTGTTGAAACCTCCGGTCATGGGCAGTTGACGGCACAAGGCTATGTCGATCTGACCGCCAGCGACGGCAAACGAGGGACTTACTTTCTCGATCCGACGAATGTCAGCATTTATGGGAATGTTGATCCGGCGTTTAATTCTAGCGGGAGCATCACCGACGGGACGCAGGTTAATTTAAGCGCGGGCTTGCAGCTTTGGCTCGACGCCGCCGACACCAGCGCGGTCACGCTCAACTATAACAGCCTTGGGACAATAGCGAGCGGGACATCGGGCAGCAATACGATCACGGTCGGATCGACCACGGGGCTTGTGGTGGGCGAGCGCATTCAGCTGGACGGCAGCACGCATAGTTATGCCGCATCGGTGAACGACAACGCGTCGTCCTCTGGCATCTATACGATCACGGCGATCAACGGAACGACGGTAACGCTCGACGCTAATCTTGCGACGACCTACAGTGGCGCGGCGCTTTATGGCGGGTATGTCAGCCAAGTGGCGGATAAGTCGGGTCAGGGAAACAACGTGACGCAGGCGACTGAGGCCAATATGCCTCTGTGGATTAGTAATGGCCAGAATGGGTTGGGGGAACTTGTATTTAATGGCACATCAACCAGCTTGTCAAACGCGACCTTGTTGAATGGGTATACCGGATCCCTGTCTGCCTTTGCGATAGCCATTTCTCAAGACACTGGCTCAACTTCGGATTTAATCGGAAATAGGGGGGACGGAGGGTATGGAATTCTTGATGCACAGGGCGGCGCCCCAAGATTTACTACCTATGGTAATGCCGATTACACTGGAAATGGGGGGTATTGGAATCCGACAAATTCTATTTTAGCATCTTTGGTTTTTGACAGCGCAAGTAACGTCGTGACTTTCTGGAAAAACGGAAAGGTTGATGCGTTAGTTGGTCCATGGAGCGGTGCGTCCGCGTCGAACAATCCATTCGGCGTAGGAAATAACGGACAAAACGAATATTTTCTTGGATCTGCCGGAGAAATTTTCCTTTATACTGCGGCATTAAACAGCTCTGCGTTTTCTTTGTTAAATCAATATGAATCTGCGAAATGGAACGTTGCGCTGACGCCCTCTGGGACAGGGGCGACGGAAGTGGCGAAAGCGACGGCGGCGGATGGTTATTCTGTTTTTGCGGCGAGCTATCTGAACCGTTTGTCGCAAAGCGCGGATATCAGCTTGCAGGCCTCGAATAACATTAATGTTGATCTTCAGGGATCTACCTTATCCTTGGCGGCGGGGCGGAACCTGACCTTGACGGCTGGGAATCAGATTCTTACCAACTCCACGGGCACGATCACTACGTCGCAAAATGCGGGAGTCGGCGGGGATATTACCTTTAACGCCACCAACGGCATATTCTTCAACAACGCCTTTGCGCTTAATTCTGGCGGCGGCGCTATCAGTCTTAACGGTCCGACAACGCTGAACGCCGCTTTGACCGCTAACGCCGAAAGCGGCACGCTGACTTTCGGTACCGTGGACGGGGCGCACGACCTGACCGCCAGTGCGAAGACGTTCGTCCTTGGCGGAGCCTTGGGTGGAACAACGCCACTTGCCGCCGTGTCGCTGACCTCGGACGACACGCTGACCATGCCATCGATCAGTGCCTCGAGCATTTTGGCCCAGACGACGGGAGCTTCGGCAGATATCGTGATCCCCGTCAGCGAAACGCTCTCTGCTTCTGGAGCGGGGACGGCGATTGCTTTGGAGAGCAAGCATGACTTTATTAATAACGCAGGCGCTGGGGCTTTGACCGCCAGCAGCGGGCGCTGGCTTGTCTATTCCACGACGCCCGGTGCCGATACGTTTGGTTCTCTGAACAGCGGCAACACGGCGATCTGGAATAAGGCGAACGGGGCGGCGGTTTTGCAATCGGGCAATCGGTATGTGTTCTCGTATCAGCCGACGGTAACTTTTACTTCCGGCAATCTCGCTAAAACCTATGGCGTCGATGACGCGGCGGCAGTGGCGGCGGATTATATGGTCAGCGGGTTGCAGACGGGCATGGCGAATGCCTTTCTCGGCGACAGCAACGCGACGGCATTCAGTGGAGCGCCGAGCGTGACGTCGTCAGGTTCTGCTTCTACGGCATCGGTCAGTAGCGGCCCCTATAGCCTTGATGTTGCGCAAGGAAGTTTAGCGGGCGTTGACGGCTATGCTTTAAGCTACGCTTCAACGGGAACACTGACGGTTAACAAGGCAACGCTGACGGTGACGGCGGATAACAAAGGCATGGCCTATGGGGCGGGAAGCTTGCCGACGCTGACGGACACAATCACGGGCTATGCCAATGGCGAGGATGCAGGCAGTGCAGGTGTAACTGGCGCGCCAACGCTCTCGACGGCCGCGACGGCCTATAACGGGACATCGGGCAGCGGTTCGGATGTTGGCGGCTATACGATTACGGCGGCGGCCAACAACCTTGCGGCGGCAAATTACAACTTTGTTTACGCAAACGGAACTTTGACGGTCAGCCCTGTCGCTCTGACGATAACAGGCAACAATCAGACCATGACCTATGGTGGCACGATGCCGACGCTGACCGTTGGCTACAGCGGCTTTGTGAATGGCGACAGTTCCAGCAATCTGACGACGGCTCCGACGGTCACCTCCGCGACGGCGGCGACTGCAAATGCCGGGACCTACACCGGCACGATTACGGCAACCGGAGCGGTCGATAACAACTACACGATCAGCTATGCCGCTGGAAATCTCACCATCGACAAGGCGGCTCTGCTCGTCACCGCGAACAACCAAACGATGACCTATGGCGGCACGATGCCGACGCTGACCGCTAGCTACAGTGGCTTTGTAAACGGTGACAGTTCCGGCAGTCTGACGACGGCACCGACCGTGACCTCCGCTACCCCCGCGAATGCAAACGCCGGAACCTACACTGGCACGATCACAGCGACTGGAGCGGTCGATAACAACTACACCATCAGCTACGCTGCCGGAAACCTCACCATCGACAAGGCGGCTCTGCTCATCACCGCGAACAACCAAGCAATCACCTATGGCACCCTAGTGCCAAGCGATACGTTAGCCTATACGGGATTTGTTAACGGAGATAGCGCTAGCGACCTTGCCACAGCACCTGTCGTTGTTACGACGATCAGCGGTATTGCTGATGTCGGAACCTATACGGGGAACTATACGGTTTCGGGGGCCAGCGGCGGCAATTATACCTTCACCTATGCTAATGGAAACCTAACGGTTCTTCGCCGCAGTCTGACTGTAACCACCGACGACAAGACTATGGTTGCGGACGCACCCACCCCCATCTTTACCGGAAGCAATAATCTTATTGTGCAAGACGTTCCTTTGATTAACTGGACATACGCGCCCGTAGGCTACAGCGGAGGGGCTGGTTCCTATCTAATCACGGCAACCGCCAGCGATCCGCAGAATCGTCTTGCCAACTATAACGTTACGATGGTCGAGGGAACGCTGACCTCTTCTGCCTCCGCTCCGTCTGTTCTTATCCCTAGTACGGTAGTCATGAACAGCCAGATGCCGTCGAGCGCAGGAACTCCATCGACCATTCCTCCGGTTTTCAGTGATGACAGTCCGTTGCCCCAATCCTTCCCCGAATGGAGAGGCAACAATTTTGGCGCGGTTACGAACCTGCCTTTCAACGTCGAGATATCTCCCGCCTTGCAACAACTCCTTGAACTTGAAAATTATACGGCGGACTAGGCGGGGGCTATATGAGTCCTAAATCTTTAAAGCTAGCAATTGCTTCTCTACCAATAATAATGTGGTCGTGAATTATAATTCCCAAGGGGCGACAGGCTTCGACAATTGTGCGAGTCATGGCGACGTCTTCTTTGCTGGGCGTGTGGTCGCCGCTTGGGTGGTTATGCGCTAAGACGAGTGCGCCCACGCCAATTTCAAGTGCCCTTTTCACATTCTCGCAGGGGTAAACGGGGGTGTGGTCTATTGTGCCTCGCTGCTGCACTTCCTCCGCCAGCAAACGGTTTTTGCGGTCGAGGAATAGAAGGCGGAAGTGTTCGGTCGTTTCGTGCGCCATTGCCATGCGGCAATAATCGACAATGCGCTGCCAGTTATTCAAAAGCGCGCCGCCGATAATTTCTTTCTATTAAGCGCGAAGGGCGATTGCACCTGTAACGATAAGCGTTGCCGCCGTGCTTTCGCTGAGGCCGTATTGAAGCAATCTTTCCGCTGGAGCGTTCAAAAGCGTCCAAAGGTTTTTAAATTCCGCCAGAAGTTGCTTCGCCAAAGGTTTCACGTCACAGCGCGGGATAGCGGCGAATAGAAGCGCTTCCAGTAGTTCACGAATCCGCGCCAGATTCCAAAAGCCTCTGGCGCAGCCTTCTCCGATGTCCGTGGTAGTGCGGCTTTTGTTTCTGATCGGAGGCGGCGGTCATGCCTATACAGATAACTCGCTAAGCCTTTCGTTGGCAAGAAGCAGCATCGCCAAATCGACAGCGCCCGTGGCGCGTCCTTCCGCCAGCATCGCGTCATAGCGTTCCAGTTTTGCGGCGTTTTGCGCTTCCCAAGCAACAAGATTGTGCTGTTTGCCTTTGAGTTTTTTTGCAACTATTTCTGCTGTCAAAGTGCGATGCGTGGTGGCAAGTTTTTCGCGCGCCATTGTTGCCGCTTCCTGTTGCCACGGGGTTTGCGCCTTGCCTAGTGCCACGTGGGTGAGCCAACCGATTGCAAGCCTTTTTTCCAGACCAAAGAAAATCGCGGCAAGATCGCCGACCTTCGTGTGATGCTTATCCGCAAGGCGAATGAGGTCTAGAGCTTCGACCAAGACTTGAAAAAGCGCGACGCGTCTAGCCAATGATTCCGATGCGGTTTCGCTGTGTTCGCCCATTTTCGTCATATTCCCACCAAATGCCGGCGCACGCGCCAATCCTTCGGCGAGGTAGATTAAGCCCTTGCGATAGGTCGTGATACTTGGCGCCAAACGCGCCAAGGCTTCGCGGTCGGAAAGCAGACGTTCTATCGCCTGCGCTAGGGCGGCGTGAACTGTTATGAGCATGCGCGTTTGGGCGGGCGCGGGGACTTTGTTGTCCAGCGCCTCGATCCCCGCCCAAATCTGCGGCAGGGCGAAGGCATCGCGGGCAAGAAGATAGGCGCGGACGACGGATTCGACGTCGTTGCGTTCCGCCATTGTCAAAATAACGTGCAGGCCGGCATGGTTGATGATGTCGTTGGTTGCCGCCGTCGCTGCGATTTCACGACGCAGCTGATGGTGGGCTATATCCTTGGCATAGGTGCGGCGCAGAATTTCGGGGAAATAAAGGCTGACGTCGCTGTCCAAAGCCGGATCGTCTGGCAAGGCGGAATCAAGTATTTTTTGATAGAGCCACAATTTGGCATAGGCCAAAAGCACCGAAAGTTCGGGGCGAGTTAGTCCTTTGCCGGTCTTTTGCCTTTCGGCGATTTCGACATCGCCCGGGAGATATTCGACTGCGCGGTTCAAAAGCCCTGATTTTTCAAGAAGCTGCATGCAGCGCACATGCGTTGGGAAGAGTTCGGCTGCTTGCGCTTCGGCGACCGACAAAACTTGCGTTTGCAGGTAATTGTCGCGCAGCACAAGATGACCAATTTCGTCTGTCATGCTGGCCAGCAATTTGTCGCGGGCGGCGTAGGTCAGCGTTTTTCTGTCCACCGCTTTGCGGAGCAGGATTTTAATGTTCACTTCGTGATCTGAGGTATCAACGCCTGCCGAATTGTCGATGGCGTCGGTGTTTAGGCGACCGCCTTTTTGGGCGTATTCGATGCGCCCGCGCTGGGTCATGCCGAGATTGGCGCCTTCGCCCACTACTTTCGCCCTGAGCTCAGCGCCATTGACGCGCAGAGATTCATTGGCACGGTCGCCTGCTTCGTCTTGCGTTTCGGAGGTAGCTTTGACATAGGTGCCGATGCCCCCGAAATAAAGAAGCTCGATATCCGCTTTAACCATTGCTCGCATCAAATCGACGGGGGGAAGCGTGTCAGTATTTATGCCATAAGCTTTTTTCATTTCGGCGGAAATTTTGATGACTTTGTCGGCGCGGGAGAAAACGCCGCCACCTTTGGAGATCGCTTTGCGGTCGTAATCGTTCCAACTGCTGCGCGGCAAGAGGAAAAGGCGTTGGCGTTCGGCGTAGCTTGTTTGAACGTCGGGCGCTGGGTCGCAGAATATATGGCGGTGGTCAAACGCGCCGAGGAGCTGCATACGAGGAGACAAAAGAACGCCGTTGCCAAACACATCGCCCGACATATCACCGATGCCGATGCAGGTAAAATCCTGCGTTTGGATGTCTTTGTCCAATTCGCGGAAATGGCGTTTCACCGCTTCCCATGCGCCGCGTGCGGTGATGCCCATGCCTTTGTGGTCATAGCCAGCTGAACCTCCTGACGCGAAGGCGTCGTCAAGCCAGAAGCCGTAATCCCGAGAAAGACCGTTGGCGATGTCCGAAAACTTTGCCGTTCCTTTATCCGCCGCGACAACCAGATAGGGGTCTTCGCCATCGTGGCGCACGACTTGAGGGGGCGGGACGATCTTGCCGTTTTTGCTGTTGTCGGTAATGTCCAACAACCCGCGCATCATAATTTTGTAGCAGGCTATTCCTTCGGCCTGAAATTTGTCGGATTCCGCAGGGGGGCGTTTGACGATAAAGCCGCCTTTGGACCCCACCGGCACGATGACGCTGTTCTTGACCATCTGCGCTTTCATCAGACCCAGAATCTCGGCGCGGAAATCGTCACGCCGGTCCGACCAGCGGATGCCTCCGCGGGCGACTTTGCCGCCGCGCAGATGCACGGCTTCGGTTACGGGGCTGTAGACAAAAACTTCGACCAAGGGTTTGGGCAGCGGCATAAAATCGACGGTGCGACTATCGAATTTGATCGAAAGATAGGATTTGGGCGCTCCTTTGGCATCGGTTTGGAAATAGTTTGTGCGGAGCGACGCTTGCACCAGATTCAGGTAGCGGCGCATGATACGGTCTTCTTCCAAAACATCAATTTTGGCGAAGGATTCCGACAAGTCTTTTTCTGCGACGCCCATTTTTGCGGCGCGGTCGCCTTTCAGCATCGGATCATGGCGCGTGTAAAACAAGGCGTAGAGTTGCTGGGTTGCTTGCGGATGCGTCAGTAATGCGGCCGCAATCATGTCGTGGCTATAAGGGATACGCAGTTGACGCAGGTATCGCGCAAAGCTTCTTAGTACGACAATGGCGTTCCAACCAAGGCCAGCGCGGAGAGTCAGGGCGTTGAATGCGTCGTTTTCGACCTCCCCGCTCCATACTTTAGCCAGTGCGTCTTCAAAAACAGGCTTGATACGGTTGAAGGGGACGCTGAGGGGGAGCGCTGGCTTGCCTACAAATTCATGAATATAAATTGGCGTGGCGTCCTTGATTTTAACTTCGTAAGGCCCTCCCATGTAGTCGATCTTTAGCCCCATATTTTCAATCAAAGGCAGGCTTTCTGACAACAGCAAGGGATGATGGGGTTGCAAAAGCTTCAAGCGTAACCGTCCGTCTCCCACTTCGTCGATATTCACGATAAAGCGCGGGGTGACGCGGACGCGTTCAAGATTGCGGATATCACGCACCGCTCCTGCGGACGACACGGTTTCGCGGTAGGCCTCAGGAAAAGCGTAGACATAGCGGTTCAAAAGAGCCAAAGCGGCTGCCTCGCCATGGGCTTCGACAAGGCTATCGCGCAGGCGTCCCGACCATGTACGGGACATTTCCCGCAAATCGCTTTCCACTTTGTCGAGATCGGGATGCGGCGAGTTCGACGTGAGGCGAAGCATAACAAAAACACGGGCCAAACGGCTGTCTTCGATGCGCACATTCCATGTCAGAATTTTGCCTACATAGGATGTTTCGAGAAATTTTTGAATGCGTTTGCGCAACGTCGAGCCGTAGCGATCACGCGGGACATAGACAAGAAAGGTCGCATAGCGGTCGAACGGGTCGCGCCGCATAAACAAGGCGACGCGGGCGCGATCTTGTAATTGTAAAATGCCCAGCACGTTGGTGTAGAGCTCATCCTCGCTAATCTGGAGCAACTCGTCATGCGGATAGGTATTAAGGATATGCAAGAGTGTCCGCCCGTTATGGCTTCGGGGCGTGAAATCCATTCGCGTGAGGATATTGACAATTTTGCGGCGCATCATGGGAATCGCGCAGGGTGTTTGAGTATAGGCTTTGGACGTAAAAAGACCCACAAACAGCCTTTCGCTAACTAAAACGCCGTGCGCATCGAAGCGGCGCACAAAAACAGCGTCCATCGGTAGGACTCGGTGAACGCGGGTTATGGCGTGCGTTTTGGTGACGAATAGTGTTTGATGTTGGCGCAGATATTTACGAAGTGCGGGCGCATGATGCTCGTCTGTATCGCGCAAGCCGCCGAACATGCGTGCCTCGTCGTCGCGCAAGATGCCAAGGCCTCGCTTGGGCGTGACGCGAATCGGAGATGATGCGCCGCCTTGTTGGCCTAGATCGATTTCACGATAGCCGAGAAATGTAAAATTATCGTCAAGCAGCCATGCCAAAAAGGCGCGTACTTCTTCGGAATCTTCTTCTGCAGCTTTGTTTTTTGAATCGACGACGCCGTCTATCGCATCTTGCATGCGCCCACGCATGGCGTGCCAATCCGTCACTGTGGCCTTGACGTCGGTCAGCGTTGCTCGCACCTCGTCTTCGATTGATTTCAAAAGGACCTTGTCGAGGCAGTGGTCAATCTGGATATGCATAAAGGATTCGGCGTTAACGCCTTCCCCACCCTTCGCGGCTACGCTTAGAACTTTATGGCCATCTCCTCGACGCAGGGGGATGACCGGATGAATGACAATATGCACTGCAAGCCCGCGATTTTGCAAAATGCCGGTAACCGAATCGACCAAAAATGGCATATCGTCATTGATTATTTCGATAACGGTATGATCGACTGTCCATCCATCGGCTTCAGGCGAGGGGTTAAAAACGCGCAGTTTGGCTTCCCCCGGGCGGCGCACTACCGCCAAACTCCATATTGATGAGGCCATGCGGGAGCGGTCCTCGTGGGAGAAGATATCGAGATCGGCGGGGAGAACGTTTTTGTAAAAGGCCTCGGCAAAATCACGCGGTGGGGAGGTAGGGACGGAGAGAGTCTTTTGTTTCGAAATAGAACGCCTGACGGAACGTGGCATGCAGAAATTCTCCTGAAAAATGGTCACTACCTGAAAGGCAAGATAGGCGTGCCTTCCCTCGCGGTCAAATTAAAGCAAGATCCCTTGGTAAAAAAATTTCCAGTTTCTTATCCATATTTCGCAGTGCGGAAAAGCTAACGAGCACGAGAAAACAATTTTTTAAAACTACGGGGTGACAGACCGTGACACATATAGAAAAAAGACATATTCTAGTGTAGAAGTCTTTACCTCAGAGCGACAGAGAATTGCGCTTACGCTTATGGCAGTACGTTTATCCTTAGCCCCCGACTTCTTATGAACTTTACCGACATCTTTATCCGCCGCCCTGTTTTGGCAACCGTTATCAGCCTGATGATTCTGGTGATAGGGGTTAAGGCCTTGGCCTCGCTTCCGATTTTGCAATATCCGCGCACGGAAAATGCCGTTGTGACAGTCGCTACGACCTATTACGGCGCAGATGCTGACACCGTCGCCGGATTCATCACAACGCCGTTGGAAAATGCTATCGCGCAGGCTAACGGCATTGATTACATGACCTCGACAAGCCAGAATGGGGTTAGCATTATTACGGTCAATTTGCGGTTAAATTACGATGCCGATAAGGCTTTGACCGAAATCGGCGCAAAGATCACCTCTGTGCGCAATCAATTACCTGCTGCGGTGCAAGAGCCCGTTCTGACCATTCAGGTCGGGCAGACAATCGACGCTATGTATCTGGGATTCAACAGCGATGTTTTACCGCAGAACAATATCACCGATTATCTTTTGCGCGTGGTGCAGCCGAAACTGCAGGCGGTCGCGGGCGTGCAGACGGCGGAAATTTTGGGGGGGCAGAATTTCGCGCTCCGTGCGTGGCTCGATCCGCAGAAGCTCGCAGCGTACAGCATGACCGC
This sequence comes from uncultured Pseudomonadota bacterium, assembly GCA_903920205.1. Classification (GTDB taxonomy): domain Bacteria; phylum Pseudomonadota; class Alphaproteobacteria; order UBA9219; family UBA9219; genus CAIXLI01. The sequence continues at coordinate 4,598 of CAIXLI010000198.1, read as the reverse complement.
CGCCGATGTCAGCGGGGCTTTGGCGAAAAACAACTATATCTCCGGCCTTGGTAACACGAAGGGTCAGATGGTTCAGATTAATCTGAACGCGTCAACCGACATTCATTCGCTGGAAGAGTTCCGCAACCTGATCGTAAAACAGGAAAGCGGCGCGTTAGTGCGGTTGAAAGATGTTGCCAATGTTACGCTGGGCTCGGACGATTACGAATCCCGCGTCGGTTTTGACGGTAAGAGCGCCGTTTATATTGGCATTCAGATAGCGCCAGCCGCCAATTTGTTAGACGTTGTCGGCGGCGTTCGGAAGATATTTCCCGACATTCAGGCCGAGCTGCCGCAGGGGCTGCACGGCAATATCGTTTATGATTCGACCAAATTCGTGACTAGCTCGATCAGCGAGGTTGAGCGTTCTTTGGTTGAGGCGGTTATTATCGTCGCGCTGGTTGTGTTTCTGTTTTTGGGGTCGCCACGTTCGGTTTTGATTCCGATTATCGCTATTCCTTTGTCTTTGATCGGCGCGTTTATCTTTATGCTTGTGATGGGGTTTTCGGTTAATTTGCTGACCCTTTTGGCGCTTGTGTTGGCGATCGGGCTTGTGGTGGACGACGCCATTATCGTGGTTGAGAACGTCAACCGTCATCTTGAAGAAGGCGCATCGCCGCTCGATGCTTCTCTGGCTGCGGCGCGGGAATTGGGCGGGCCTATTATCGCTATGACCATTGTTCTGGTAGCCGTTTATGTGCCTATCGGCTTTCAGGGCGGCTTGACCGGCGCTTTGTTTACAGAATTTGCCTTTACGCTTGTCGGCGCGGTGACGATTTCCGCCGTGGTGGCTTTGACGCTTTCGCCGATGCTGTGCAGCAAGCTTTTTAAACCCCATAACCCCGACAATCATGGGTGGGAACAAAATCTGGTTGCGTATTTGGACCGTATGTTTGACCGATTGCACACCAAATATCAGAATTTGTTGCGATCGAGCTTGAATTACTTACCCGTGACTTTGGTGTTCACGGCTTTGGTTTTGGGGAGCATTTATTTCCTTTATTCCACCGCTCGCACCGAACTTGCGCCGCAGGAAGATCAGGGCGTTGTGATCGGGCTTTTTACAGGAGCACCGGATGCCACTTTGGAACAACGCTTGATGTCGGACGAAAAGGTTTATCAAATTTACTCGGGCTATCCCGAGGACGATCATGTGTTTCAGATGGATATGCCCGGGCAGTCGATTGCTGGTTTGGTGATGAAGCCTTGGGATGACCGCGAGCGCACGGCGACCGATATTCAGCCTTTGGTGCAAAAAGACTTGGCGGGTATTGCGGGTGTGCGTTCAGCCGTGTTTCAACCGCCGTCGCTGCCAGGCAGCCGCGGGTTGCCAGTGCAGTTCGTTATCACCTCGACCCAACCCCTCGACCGCATGAACGACGTCGTGCAGAACTTTATGCAGGACGTTCGAAAAAGCGGCATGCTTATTTTCTCGGACACCGATCTGAAAATCGATTTGCCGCAAGCGACTGTCGTGATCGACCGCGACAAGGCCGCGCAGCTTGGCCTCACGATGAACGATATCGGGACATCTATGTCGGCGATGTTGGGCGGGGGGTATGTTAATTATTTCTCGCTGGACGGGCGTTCTTATAAGGTTATCCCGCAAGTCGCCCAAGCTTCGCGGCTAACGACGCAGCAGTTGGAGTCTTATTACATTCGCACGGGCGCGGGCGAGCCGATTGCACTTTCGACCGTGGCGCATATCACGACAAAGACCGTGCCGGAATCGCGCAATCACTTCCAACAGGTCAACGCCGCGACCGTGTCGGGCGTGATGTTTCCAGGCGTCGCGCTGGGCGAGGCTTTGGCTTCGCTGAAAGAAATCGCCAAGCGCGATTTGCCGCAGGGCTATGACGTCGATTTCGGCGGACAGTCGCGCCAGTTTGCGCAAGAATCGAGCGGCTTTGCGATGACGTTTTTGTTCGCCGTGATCATAATCTTTTTGACGCTTGCGGCGCAGTTTGAAAGTTTCCGCGATCCGTTGATTATTCTGGTGTCGATTCCAATGTCGATTGCGGGGGCGCTGTTTTTTATCAGCCTCGATAGCACCGATATAGGCGCGATTAAGGCGATGCCCAAATTTGTCGGCGCGTTGTTCCAAATTGTGGGGCTTGGCGGCATCGGCAAGGCGAGCATCAACATTTATACGCAAGTGGGGCTTGTGACGTTGATGGGGCTTATCAGCAAACACGGAATCCTTATCACCGAATTCGCTAACAATCTTCAAAAAGAGGGACGCAGCAAACGCGAGGCAATTATTGAAGCCGCAGGCGTGCGGTTGCGCCCGATTTTGATGACGACCGCCGCGATGGTGTTGGGTGTTGTGCCGTTGATTACCGCCTCGGGCGCGGGGGCTTTGTCGCGGTTCAACATGGGGCTTGTCATCGCCACAGGGCTTTCGGTGGGGACGCTGTTTACGTTGTTCGTCGTTCCGGCAATGTATTTGCTAATCGGCACCGATCACCACGGCGAGGGCGTCGCCAAATCTTAAACATTCGGTAAGGTTTACAACCGGATTCCCCCGTCGATTCAAGGGGCGTGAGAGGTTTGCTGCGACCAGATCATACGGCTAACGCGCTGAATTCGCATAATAATTCTTGATTTCTTCACCGGTCCTTAACATTTTAGATAAATAATAGGAGCATTAGAGAGGTATTTATAAGAAACATTATTAGCTGGAGAAAAACATGCTCCTTTCTCGCACAAGCATCGAAGTTTTGAGCGACCTGATCGAGAACCGCCTGTCGATTATGAGCGTCGGCGACCAGGACGATCTCCGCGAAAAGATCGCGCTGAAACGTGCTCTGATGGAATTGCAAAAAGACAGCGACGTTCCCGCTGGCGTTCTCAGCGAATTTAGCAACATCCCCCGCAGAGGCCGCCGTCGCAAAGTTGGTTCGGCAGAAACGTTTTAAGGCGTAGAGGAATAGCACCCCCGCAAGGGGTGACCCGCGGGGCCGCGCCCTAAACGGCTTAATGCTTTTTAAGATTCTTTTGAATGATAAGATCGAGAGCCTGCAAAAAATTTGATCGGTCTTGTTTGGAGAAAGTCGGATTGTTTCCTTTGATCTCTCCCGCCTCTCGCAAATAGGAACTCAACTCCCGCATCGCCAGGGCTGTTCCGATATTTTCCTCTGTAAATATTTTGCCCGACGGATTAATCGCTTGGGCGTATTTTTTGAGGCAACGCGCCGCAAGTTGAATGTCTGCCGTTATCACGATGTCATTGGCGGCGAGATGTTCGACAATCCAGTTATCCGCCGCATCAAATTCCGCGCCCACAAGGATGCCGTGCACATGCGCCCCCATGGTGCGGCGCAAGCCCTGATTGCTGACGACATAGACTTGCAAAGAATGCCGCGCCGCAACGCGGACGGCTTCGTCTTTCACAGGACAGGAATCGGCGTCAAGGTAGAGGGCAAACATGAATCGGCGATTCCGGTTCTGACTATGGGGTTAAAAAAGCCTCGGCCAGACAACGAGGGCGACAAGCCCCACGCTGCCCACGGCGATTCTATACCATGCGAAGGGCGCAAAGCCGTGTTTGCTGATAAAGCCGATAAGGCCGCGCACAACGACCAAAGCCGATAGAAAAGCCGTTATAAACCCGATGCCGATCATCGCGCCATCGTCTGCGCTGAGGTGACCGATGTTTTTATAAAGATCATAGACCGTAGCGGCAGCCATGGTGGGAATAGCCAGAAAGAAAGAAAACTCGGCCGCCGTGCGACGATCGACTTTCACCATCAACGCCCCCATAATCGTGGCGCCCGAACGAGACACCCCTGGGATCATGGCGATGCATTGGAACAATCCGATCAAGAGAGCCGTTTTTAAAGACAGTTGCTCGACTTCATGGGTTTGAGGCTGCGGCGCGTGTTTTTCGATCCATAAGATAGCGAAACCGCCCAAGACCATCGCAATGCAAACGATAATGGGATTGAACAAAACGGCTTTAATAAAGCCATGCGCAAAAGCGCCAATCACAACGGCGGGCAAAAACGCAACCAGAACGGAGAGGATAAAACGCTGTGCCGACGCGTCGCTTGGCGCCTTGATAGCCACGCGCCACAATCGGTGAAAATAGACGGCGACCACAGCCAGAATCGCGCCGAGCTGGATGACAATCTCGAAAACATTTCCAGCGGGGCCTTTGAAGCCCAAAAGCTCATCCATCAAAAGCAAATGTCCGGTAGAGGAAATAGGAAGAAATTCCGTAAACCCCTCGACCAAACCCATAATCACAGCATTAACCGATTGTAGCATGTTGTTTTCCTTTTGTTGGAATCTTGCTAGCACGCTTGGGAAAAGCGGGGAAGGCTTTGGTTGGGAAGAATTAATGTCGCGCCATTATTTTTGGCAGGCCTTACGCCCCCAGATAAGCTTCCAGCGCAAGGTTAATCAAAGCGCTGCGGGTTTGGTGGACGGTCTTGGCGCGTTTGTCGGCGACGCGGAGCAGTTGTTTGTTGATCATAACATTAACCCGCTCTTGCTGGGCGTGGGAGGGGGCAAGCGGCACATAGGCCACAATAGCGTCTTTCCATTCCACCCAATCT
>CAIXLI010000197.1 GCA_903920205.1 uncultured Pseudomonadota bacterium | reverse complement strand
GTTCCAGAGGCAAGCTGTTTTACCGGCTGGTCGAGCAGGCGGTGAATCTCGACCCCGTTCCCGCTAAAACAATAACACACAAGATATAGCGGGTGATGGAGTCAACTAGATAGCCCAGTAAGGATTTTCACTCTTTTGCCTCCGGTAAATCGTGGCGCAGGCGGTATCGGCAACGACATGTCCCAGACCCTATGTTCACCTGATCTCCTGAAGCAAAAGCTGATCTAGAGTTCAGAAAGCTCTTTCGTGGAAGGGGCAATCCTCTGGAACAGGAGATGACAATGAGCACTTTATACGTGGGATTGGACGTTCATAGGGCAACAATCGTTATAGCTGTTGCCGAAGAAGGCCGGAATGGGGAAGTCAGGCCTTATGGAACGATTGAATATACAACGGGTAATATTGAGAAGCTTATGCGGCGGCTGGCAAAGCAAGGTCAGGATTTGCATTTCTGCTATGAAGCGGGCTGTTGCGGATACGGATTTCCAGCAGGTTCTTTTCCATCAGGCTGTTCAAAACAGGCGTATGGGTAAAGCTGCGCTGTAAACGGTCAACGCAATCAACAATATGGGCGTGGCGCTGTTTCTGCTTTTTCAGGAACTCGATCATACGTTCAAATTCAGGGCGATAACCCTTGGTCGAGCTTTCGATGATACGAAACACCTGAACGACTTTCAGCCCCTTGCGTTCGGCATAGGTTTGCATATTGGCAAGCTGGGCTTCAAGCGAATGGCCTGCTTCCTGTTCGGGCGTCGAGACACGGGCGAGAATAATAGCGTTACGCATAAGGCAATCCTTTCAATGAATAACAATGAAGTCAAAAACAAAAGCGAGGCGTCAAGTCACCCCTACGGGATAAAGTTCTAAAAACAGGAAATAATGATTCAAATTCAGGAACTTGGCGGCGCAGAATTTTTTTGAACACACACCTCGCGTTCGACTTCACGGAACAGGCGCACAAGGCCAACGAGATTATGAAAAGCCTCGGTTGCCTCTTCCACCGTATGGTACATTGATACCGAAAGAAGGAGCCATCCACCTCATCACTTTCACTCCGCCGTTGACAGTGGTGTGCTGAGGACGGTGCAAGTGCGCCTTTGGCGCGGCACCTCGTGGGCTTTGCCCACATCTTCTCTGCGGGTGGTCTGTATTTCTAGGGGGGTGTGTTACAAATACACCCCCTGTTTTTCTTACCCAAGGCCGACCGCGCGGGCTGCGCCCGCTGCGGCGGCTCAAGCGCAAGGGTAGAACGGGTTAGGGCTTGGGTGTTCCCCCCTGCGAAGCGCCACAACGGAACAAGCACACAAAAGAATTCATTTTGTCCAGTCAAGCCAACACGCGATTAACTATAGATTCCTTTTCTGAAAGTATTTTTTGTCTGGTATAAAGGAAACACACCCGGAGGAATTTTACCTGTGGCGTGGGCGCTCGAATTAACGATAAAGAATTAAAAGGAAACATTATGTCAAAAGAAGCTTTGATCCAAAGTGCCCGTCGTTGGTTTAGTGGACTGGACGGGCAAGGTATTGGCCCAAACGGTTTCGAATATATGACCAAAGATTTGAAGGCGGCTGGCGTGGGCTATGAAGCCCTCGACCCGAGCGGACAAAAAACCGCCACTGAAATAGATGTTGAGATAAAAGACAGAATGCAGCAAGGCCATATCAAGTCTGCGCGTCTTTGGTTTAAAGCCCTGAACGATGGATACTCAGAAATTGGTTTTAAATTAATGACCGATCATCTAAAGGCCGCTGGTGTTGGCTATGAGGCCCTTGACCCCAGCGGCAAGAAGACCTCTACCGAGTTGGCTGCAATAATCGGAACTACCAAAGCCCGAAGAGCCAAAAAAATAGACACAACAAACGCAATAACCAAAGTCGAAATAGAATCGTCTGAAAAGCCACAGCAATCGCAGACATTCCACCTTGTTACGGGGCAAATTGTTGACAGAGTGAAAAATGCCATTTTTTCCAACCGCCCGAGAGCCGGAGAGTATAAAAATCTGCTCACTAACGATAAATGGGCGCCGAATTAACTCGGAAGCACAACACAAGCATCTTGGCTTCTTGACAAAAGAGCACCATTTGTCGTGGCATACAAAAACGCCGGAGGGCATGGGTTTTTCCCCTGCAAAGCGTAAAAACGTCACAAGCACAGGGCGGGGGCTTCTACCCCAGTTTATCCGCAACATCGCCACAAGCGATGTGGCTATTGGGTTTCTAGCCGTTTTCTGAAACGCCACAGACCGCAGCACGAAACGCAACTATCGCTTTTGTGCTTTCTTGTTCGGCTGCATTTCCAAAACCTTGCCGCTTCCCTCGGCCTGCACTTGCTGGCAATACCGCGCCCATTTCTCCATCAGTAGGCGGCGTTTCTCGAACAGGTCGCTACGGCGATAGGCAGCTTCAACGCGGCTCTGTATGGCGTGCGCAAGGGCGGCCTCTGCCACCTCACGCGGGAAGTTTGTTTGCTCTGCCGCCCAATCGCGGAACGACGACCGGAACCCATGCACCGTTATATCCCGCCGCTCCATGCGCTTAAGAAGAGCCAGCATCGAGATATTGGATAAAAACCCGTCTCCCTTGGGGCTTGGAAAAACGTAGGGGCTTGGCTCCTTATCCACCCCCGCAACATTCTCCCGCTTCAGGTCTTCCCCGATCGACACCTCAAAACGTACCAGTTGTCGACGGGTCAAAACGTACCAGCCGAGAGCAAGACATTTTTTTGTTAACCCATCTTTCCTTCCGAAGCAAGAGCCGCGCTTGGGTG
>CAIXLI010000196.1 GCA_903920205.1 uncultured Pseudomonadota bacterium | reverse complement strand
TCATCGGTCGGCTTGGAGGTTGGACGGGCTATTATAAACCTCCGGGTCCAAAGATCATGCATCTCGGCCTTATACGCTTCGATGCCATCAAAGAAGGTTGGCTCTTGGCAAATGGCTCAGAAAATGTGTGAATCCCGTAGCGTTCACATATGGGTAGAACAGACTGCGCCTATGCTAGAAATCGCCGCCATGATGCGCGATATGCGGGATTTAGAACGGCGAGCCAATTCTATGGCGGCAGCTTCGGAAGAAATGGCAGCCTCGATCAAGGAGGTTGCGCGTTCCGCCTCGCTTGTATCGCACGACTCTCAAGCCGCAAAGCAGGAGCTCGCCAACAGCGTGGGAACCGTCAATCAGGCCGTTACAACGATGGATGGGATATCTTCCGCCTTTGGCTCTTTGACCGAAAAAGTGGCTGTGCTTGATAAGGCGTCAGAACAGATAGCCGCCATTCTGAAAACGATTGAACAGATTGCCGGACAAACGAATTTATTGGCCTTAAACGCCACGATCGAGGCGGCACGCGCGGGCGATGCGGGAAAAGGTTTTGCCGTTGTCGCCAACGAAGTCAAAAGCCTTGCGAAACAAACATCCTCCGCAACGGAAGATATTCGCCAACGCATCACGGCTTTGCAGCAAGGCATGGGAGACATGCTGGCTTCCATGTCTGAGGGATCCTCCCGCGTTTCCCAAGGCACGGAAGCAATTAAGGCAGTAGGGGATGCCGTTCATTCTGTTGGCGAACGCGTAGGCACCGTCGCGCAAAATATGCTGACCGTCTCAACGACGGTCGAGGAGCAAACAAAGGTAACAAGCGAGGTTTCCGACAATATCTCCGCGCTTATTCCTATGGCAAAAAACATGCTGCAAAGCATCGACATGCTAACAAACACCGTCGAGAAATCGGGGACATATATTCAGCAAACGTTGAAAGAAACAACCCAGAATCCTGATGCTTCCACGCTTGTCTTACTCACGAAGGCCGATCACGCCAGCTTTAAAAAGCGCGTTATCGACGTTTTGGTTGGCATCGGCAAATCCAAGAGCAGCGATCTTCCGGATCATCACGGTTGTCGTCTAGGCAAATGGTGCGATGCGCTTCAGGATCATCGCATTCGCCATATGCCCGCCTTCCAGAGCCTTCAGGAACCCCACCAGCGCGTGCATCATCATGGCAAGCTTGCTCTTGAATTGTATGCCAAAGGAGATTTTGGGGACGCACTGAGAGAGGCCAAGAAACTGGACGATGCTTCTTTGGAAGTTATCGCCGGCCTTGACGAACTGTATAAGAAGATGGTTGGAGAGTGACAACGCTCCGTCATCGGCTTCGATAACGACGCGAATAATACTGCCTCTTTAGCAGTTCATTCTTTGAATATTATCAAATCCGAATGCTTTAAGCATTATGCTGACTACGCAAGCATGCTGCGATGATCAAATTTTGTTGGTTTTTTTCAAAACAATTTTTCTTTAATGAAGACAAATTCCCGTTAAACGGGGTTTTGTACAGAATTATTCCTATAGCAGGACATCCTTTCAAGCCTCTCCTAAAATTCATTGGAAACACCGCAACAATAACGCCGCGCAGCAGTCAAAACTGATATGCATTTTTGTAAGGATTCGTTTATAAGAAAGCTGCGCTTATCGGCGAATCAGATTATTTTTTTCCTCCCTCCTCCCCCCCTTTCCGCTGATCCACCATGTCCTATAATCCGTCTCGTATTCTACGCCCGTCCTCTGTCGACAACGAGCTGAACGCTTTTGGCAAAGCTGTTCGCGCCATCTTTTCGGCCTTTGACAATGTCAGGCTGGCAACAGTTAGCAAGATCATCACGGCCTTGACCGTGTTGCTTCTTGTCGTCGGCGTTTTCGCCGTCGGTGTGACGATGAGCAATGTTTCAACAATCGCTGTTGTGTGGCGCGACTTTGACACGGGTCTGGGGCGGCGCATCGACCTGTTCGCTTCGTTGCGCGGGTATCTCGGCTATGGCGGGTTGATCCAGCATTGGGATGCGTGGCAAGCGGGCGACGATTCCATGCGCGCCAAAGTGATGGAGGACGTCCAGCACATCAAGACGTTACAACCCGCATGGCTCAGCGCGCACCCACAAAACGATGAAAAGAAGTCGTTGCTGACAATTATGGATACGGTCGACGCATACCAAAAGGCCGTGACTTCCTCCAGCAAAACAGCGCCCACCGACGACGGCAATCTCCAAAAATCCCTGACGCAAATCTCCGGCAGTCTGATGGAAGAGCGCCACGTCGGAGCGGAAACGATCAAGGAGGCGGTATGGAAACTCGGCTCGACCGTGGGAAGTGTGATGGGGCTTTCGGCCCTTTTCCTTGTTTTTCTGGCTTTGTTCTATTTGTGGTTCACGCGCTTCCGCGTCGTGTCCCCCATCCGTCTTTTCATGGGCACAATGCAGCGTCTTGCCGAGGGCAATAAGCAGATCGAGGTTCCCTTTACTGGGAAAAGAGACGAGATCGGCAATATGGCCCGCACGGTAGAAACCTTCCGCCTCAGCATGATTCATGCGGACGAGCTTGAGGGCGAAAAGCGCGCCGCTGATAAAACTCTGATCGTGCAGGGTGAGCATCGCGCTGAATTGACGAATGATTTTGGCAGCTCTTCCGGCAATTTGCTGAAAATTGTCGGTGATGCCGTCGCCAATGTGCGCAGCGCTGCAGACGATGTGCATCATTTGGCAAATAGGACGGGACAGGAAACAGAAGCCATTACGCAAACGGCACACAAAGCAACACTTCACGTCCGCGATGTGGCGGCAGCAACCGAACAGCTGAACGTTTCGATTCAAGAAATCAGCCATCGCGTGGCGGAATCAACCGCCATCACGCGCAGCGCCGTGGAAGGCATCTCCACTTTGGACACGACCATGAACGAACTGTCCGATGCCGCGCAAAAGATAGGCGAGATCGTCGCCTTGATCGAACAAATCGCGGAGCAGACCAATCTTTTGGCTCTTAACGCGACCATCGAGGCGCAACGAGCGGGAACAGCGGGCAAAGGTTTTGCGGTCGTCGCCAACGAAGTCAAAGTCCTTGCACAGCAAACGGCGACGGCGACTAAGGATATCGGCGGTCAGGTTCAGCACATTCAGGGGAGAACCAATGCAGCAGTATCCGCCCTGAAAACGGTAGAACAACGCGTGACGAAAGCGGACTCCGTTGTTTCCAGCATCGCGTCCGCCATTGAGGAACAAAACGCCGTGACGAAAGAAATCGCACACAATGTCGGCGAGGCGTCCAAAGGCAACGACGCCGTCACGGAAAGCATGGTGCGTTTGTCGGGTCAGGCGTCGGAGGTCGGCATAAAATCCGCGCAAATGCGCGATGTGATTGAAGACTTGGGCAAGGAAGCATCACACATGCAAAGCGTTGTCCGCGACTTCTTGCGCGACGTGCGTCAAAGCTAGAATCTCAAGGGGATACGAATGACTGACGATCCGAACCTTCAGGCCTCGCGCCTTATTAAAACGACGGCAGATGCCATGGCGACGCGAGGGATATCGCGGCGCGATTTCTTGGGATTCTGCTCGATCATGGCAACCATGATGGGACTGGGGCCAATGGGCTCATCTATGGTTGCCGAAGCGATGGAAACCAAGCCGCGCATTCCCGTTTTGTGGTTGCACGGACATGAATGCACCTGCTGTTCGGAAAGCTTTATCCGTTCCAGCCATCCTCAGGTTTCAGATATCGTTTTGTCGATGATCTCTTTGGATTATGACGACACGATTATGGCGGCTTCGGGCGAACAGGCGGAGTCCATCGTCGATGAAATCATCCGCGACTATAAAGGCAGCTATATCCTCGCCGTCGAAGGCAATGTCCCCTTGGCGCATGACGGGTGGAACTGCATTGTCGGAGGCCGCCCCTTCCATAAGCGCCTGATCGAAACCGCTCGTGATGCTCGCGCCATTATATCATGGGGCACATGCGCGTCGTTCGGCTGCGTTCAGGCCGCCAAGCCCAATCCTTCGCAGGCCACACCGATTTATAAGCTGGTCGACCATGTGCCCGTCATCAACGTGCCTGGCTGCCCGCCTATCGCGGAAGTTATGACTGGCATTTTGACCTATATCCTGACCTTCGACCGCATGCCCGATCTTGACGCCAAGCTGCGCCCCAAGATGTTCTATGGGCAGCGCATTCACGATAAATGCTATCGTCGCGCCCATTTCGATGCAGGGCAATTTGTTGAATCCTGGGATGACGAAGGCGCACGTTTGGGCTATTGCCTGTACAAGATGGGCTGCCGCGGCCCCACAACCTACAACGCCTGTTCGTCAATTGGCTGGAACGATGGCGTATCGTTCCCCATTAAATCAGGCGCCCCTTGTATCGGTTGTTCGGAAGACGGTTTCTGGGATCGCGGCCCCTTTTATGAAAGACTGCCTCATCTGCACCAATTTGGCATCGAGTCGACTGCCGACAAGATCGGCCTTGGTGCCGCCGCAGGGCTCGGCACCTTGATCGCCGGGCATGCCGCCGTTAGCGCCATTCACAGTCTGACCCATAAAGAACCAGCGGAAAAAGACAGCGCCAAGAAATCCCAGGATAGTGAAACGGAAGACAAGTCATGAGCATAACGACCCCCAACGGTTTTACCCTTGAAGAAACGCGCCGCCGCGTCGCCATCGACCCTATCACCCGCATCGAAGGCCATTTGCGCATCGAGATCAATGTTGACGAGCATAACGTCATCCGCAATGCGGTTTCCGTCGGCACGATGTGGCGCGGACTTGAGGTTATTTTGCAAGGCCGCGATCCACGCGACGCATGGGCCTTTGCCCAGCGCATTTGCGGCGTGTGCACGGGCGTGCATGCCTTAGCCAGCGTGCGTTCGGTCGAAGACGCGCTTGGCATCCAGATTCCGCAGAACGCCAATTTGATCCGCAACATCATGCTCCTCGCCCTTTATGCGCAGGATCATTTGGTGCACTTCTATCATCTGCATGCGCTTGACTGGGTCGATGTTGTGTCGGCTCTACGGGCAGATCCAGCAGCGACGTCTACTTTGGCTCAATCGCTGTCCCCTTGGGCAAAATCGTCTCCGGGCTATTTCAAGGATATTCAAACACGCCTGTCGAACTTTGTCGGTTCGGGACAATTGGGGCCGTTCCGTAACGGCTATTGGGGGCATCCGGCCTACAAGCTTCCACCCGAAGCCAATTTGATGGCGGTGGCGCATTATCT
>CAIXLI010000195.1 GCA_903920205.1 uncultured Pseudomonadota bacterium | reverse complement strand
TGCGCGTCACCCGCCCTTACCCACAGCCCCCATCTCCGTCCCAAAAGAGGACATTCTCACGTTGCGGGAAAAAAGGACATTTTAACTTTGCGTTGACAGACGGCGTTTCAGTAGTTGCAGATGCCGTAAATACCTGATAACAAAAGCCCCTTCCGCGAGTGACCTCGTAGCTCAGCTGGTAGAGCATCTGACTTTTAATCAGGGGGTCGCGGGTTCAAATCCCGCCGAGGTCACCATAGGAACCAAAGGATTAGCGCAAAACAGTATGCGCAGAATTCTATCCAGCAATCATGTTAAAGCCGAGTTTGTGTAAGAAACGACAATAAGTCGTATCTGAATGGCTCCCACAATCCGTGGGGACTTATAATTGTTTGGTCTTGGCTTGGCGGATTACGACATGCCGCTGGCGTTTAGGTTCGAAGATTGAGCGGAGTTCTTGTATCGCTGCTGATTCATGCGGGTGGGTGAACTGGCTTGTTGGCATTTGGGCAGCTTTGGAAAGGCTTATCAGCATGACATCGGCGACTTCCCCTGCTGATCTTGTTTGAACGTAAGTTTTGTATTCGGGGTCGGATTGAAGCTTGGCGATGTGGTTTTGGACTAGCGCCAGTTCTTTTGGCGTTAGCTCGACGGCGTGACCGTTATATTGGACGGGTAATCCGCCTTTTTCGACGGCGCGGTAATCGACGCCGGTTTTCACAACTGACAAGCGTGCGGGGTCTATATCGAGAATGGGAAGGCCTGTTGCGTCCAGAATTTCTTCGCGTAATTCGCGTATTGCGCCTTGCGGTGGAGTTTCTCCCCAAGGGGATACATGGACGTAGGTGCTGGCCTCCGTAAAGTCGAGATTGATATAGCCGCCGGGAACGCCGAACCTGTCTTCGCCTTTTGCGCCTTTGTCGCCACGTTTGATGATGACGATTACCCTTTCTTGCGAGGCAGGATCACGGGCATGGCATAGGACAAAAGAGCCAATCGCGGCGGTGGTAACATTAGTGACATTGTGGGTGTTGAGATTCGAATAGGGCGGAAGCGAACCAAAGGCAAAGGCAGCCAACATTCCCTTCACAAGCTCTTGGTGGCTAAGATCGGGGAAGCGGCGCGTGAGCTCCCCCATCACAGTCTGAATGGCGATGTGTTGATCTTGTGTTAGGGACTGTTTTTGGGACATGCTTAGTGGACTCCTGGCGCTGAAAATTGTGTACGCATGATCTTCTCGTTCAAGCGAATATTTCCCGCATGGGATAATAGGGCTTTGTTAACCTCTTGAAATTCAAGCCAGTTGTTTGGATCCAGAAGTTTGGGCATAGACCAAGAAATCAACGCAGATTTAAAATCGGCATTAATGCTGGCGGCTGTTTTGGCTTCACTAGTGGTCATGCTGAATTTCTTTTCGAAATATTTATCTCCTCCTAAAATTTCCTTTATCACTTCCAGAGTCATATGGGCGCAGCCTGTGTGGAAGTGATCACCGATAACTGTAGTTCTGACCGATTGATGGGGATCGACATTACTGCCGACATGAGGCGCTAAAGCGCCCATAATCCTTTTAAACTGTCCTGACTCCCACCGTTGCGCAAAGCGAATAAGAATGTCGCGTTGAGCGGCAGGGTCATCGGGAAAAAAGCCATTTTGCCGCATGGAAGGAAGAACTTCAAGCGGGGTTTGGCGCTCCACGATCAATCTTTCCTCGATAAATTGCGATTGCGCGTAAGTGAAGCCCAAATCGCTTTCATCTGTTTGTTCGGCGGTGTCCTTAACCATTTTTCTTAATTCTGCCGAGGGTTCTTCATGGTTAATCCAGTAGAGTGAACGCACGGGGGCAAGGCCGACCAAACCGCGTTGTTCAAAATAGGCCAGCGACTGAGTGATTGCGTGTTTGGGGATTCCGCCGATGGGATTGGCTCCGCCCATATGCATGTCGCCGCCAGCTGTCGTGTAGCTGTGAACGGCTTCGGATTCGTTGGATGTCACTAGCGGCATTTTTCTTTCTTGACCGGCAATCGTCCACGGCACAGGCAGGCGTATGCGCGCCTGAATGTTTTGCAACGTTAAATCATCATGGGGGTTAGCCCAGGTCGGCAAACGATTGACGCAGTGACGTGTGATGTAATCGGGTAGTGCGGGAACGTGGTCGGGCGTGGCATCAACGTAATCATTGATTGTGCGCATGAGCTTAGCGCGTGCTAAAGCCAGACGTTCATCGTCGGGGAGAGCGTCGTAGGTGCTGTCGAGGATTTCGGATAGGTTTTCTTGAGCGACTTTGTTTAGATCAAGGCCTGTAAAGGCGACTGTCGCTTCGTCCAGCATGGCTTGAACTGGCGCGACATAAAACTTGCCTCCGATGCCTTTGACTTGAGTGCCGTCTGGTAAGGTGCCTCCTTCGATGAGGAAGCGTGCGGCGTTCAGGGTGCGGGTTGAGCTGTTATCTGTGGGCAGATAGACGCAAGTCAGCAGTCGGTTCTTGAGAACCATTTTTGCCGCTTCTATTCCTTGTTCGGCCTCGATTGTAAGAATTTCGTCGCCAAATTTAAGGTTATTAAAACGCCTGAGAAAATTGGCGATGCCGTTTTCCTGAATATCCAGATCGATCATCGTGGTTACGGCAAGCGCGCCATAGGCCGAGTCCTTGCCGCCGGAAAGGGAAACGACATAACCTTGCGCCCCCCATGTGGGCTTTGCCAGATAATCGCGCAGCCAAAGGGCGATTGATCGCATGTATTCTTCATAAGAGAGTTGTTCGGCGTTGATCTTTCGGTTGGCATAGGCTGCATCGAACGCGGCTTCTCTTCCCATACGGAAGGGGACATGGGCAATAAATGTGTGCGCGATGACTGCTGTCGGTTTTTCGTGTTGTGCCGTAGGAACATCGACGACAGCACTGCTGTAGGAAACGTCTCTGAAAGAATAACGTCGGCCGTGGTGAATGATTTGCTCGTTTTGAGCAAAAATCTGGCTGCCTTCGGCGGCATAAGTGCCGGAGGCTGAGCCAAGATAGTTGGTGTAGACGTATACGCCGCAATAGCGCGAACCCGTTTTGCATAGGCCTTCGATTCTGATTTTTTCTTTATTTATCGCTGGCTGTGGTTTGCTGGCGCTTGGGTTTAGAACGACGGACAGGTCATGGTCTTGCGCTAAAGCGGCGATATGCCTTGCTTCCGCTTGTTCGCGGTGATTGATGCTTTGGTCGTCATATACGCCTGGCCAGCCTTCGGCGCAGATCTCGTTGACAAGGCTGATGTGTTCATGCCTATCGCCGAAATGAAGGATAACTTTGCCAAAGGGCACTTCGCTGCCATCGGGCAAGGTGATGCGGATCGTGTCTAAGGAGAGAGGCCAACTATTGAATTGACGCGTTTCATATTCAGCAGGCCCGTCTGCTAGGATGGATTTCGCGGACAAGGCGACGACACGACCGCCTGTGATAACGGCATGCGTGTTGTACGGGCGGTCATTGATATTGTATTTGGCATCGCTTGCGTGCTTGCTTTTATCGGCATAATGCCACGGTACGCCGACCGTCAGCACAAGATTGGGGTTTTTCTTTTCGGCATAGCGGGCAATGTAATTAAGGATCGTCCAGACGGTGTCGTTGTCTTTGTTCCATTGATGATAGTCGTCAGCCGGATATCCGACGATGGAAAGTTCCTCCGTCGCCAGAATATCGGCATGATCGGCAACAGCCAGATCGATGGCCTGTTTGATATTACGTACATTGGTCGCATAGTCATAAACGATCTGGCTCAAGCTGACAGAGGCGATCTTGATGCGTATGTGATGAGCCTCTGTCATTTTTTATCCTTTCCTGGATGAATTATGCGTTGGCTTCAAGCCTTTTGTGTTTGCTGCGGGAACCTGACAGCGTTGACCGAATGACGTCATCCGTCGAACAGGACTGCTTGCCTTTTGACTCCATTCGTTTGACGGTGGTGGCGAGGTCTGGCCAAGCTCCGCTAGGTACGACGATGGGGATGCCAGCGCTGATGTCAGTCAACAAAAAGGCTTCGTAGTCGATCTTGAGCAAGTCGAGCAGGGGAAAGAACTCGTTGTGGATGTCGGTGTCCGAAAACTCGACGCAGAAGTTTGAGGCGAGGCCTCCCACAAAGCTTTTAACTCGCGTCACACCTTTTTCTTTAAATTGAGACGCGATAGCTTTGAAGACTTCGGGCGCTTTTGTTTTCGACAGGCCGTCGTTTTCGGTCGCAAGACCGTAGCTGTCGAGATCTGGTCTTGTGCCTTTTCTTGCCACATAGAAGGTGTTTCCCCTGTCGTCTGTTGCCTTAAGCACGGCGCTATGATTGTCCGTGTGTAAGGCTGCGACTAAATTCTGGGGCAATTCATCCATGATGGGCGGAACGAACAGGGCGCTTTCTGTGCCTTCTATGCCGTGTGGCGACCACAGTTTTTGCCGTAACGCGCCAAGGACAACGTCAGTCGGGATTTCATAATCAAGAATGGCTGTTATGCACCCGTTTTCATCCGTGGAAACAGCGCGCCATTCGTGACCAACGCCGCAAGCAACAGCGCAGAAGCGACCATAAACGTCTTGTTGAAGAAGGATGTCGTCAAAAGGCAAGTTTAGTGGGCTTAAGACTGCTGTATCGAGTTCGGCCTCGGGGAACCCTTGAGCTCTCAGTATGTTTTTGCGTAGGGTCAGGACGCCAGGGTGACTTGTCATAAAGCTGACGTGGTTTTCGGGATGAAAATCCTGACTTAGGACAAAGACTGTATTGCTCGCGTTGCGGATAAGTCTTGCCGATGCTTCTCCTGAGTGCTCGCTGCCGGGGACGTAGAGGCTGCCCCCTTGTTCGGGAGTCAGGTCATAGCGTGCAAAACCATTTTGGATGTCGATCAGAAAAACGATATTGGCTGTAGTCATGGTCGGTTCCTTTCTTATGGTTATGCGGCGTTGAGGTTGAAGCGTGTGCGTTGTCTTTCAAGAAGAGACGCGGAGCGTATGGCGTGAGCGCTGTCTTCCTTTTTACGGGCAAGGTCGCGGGCAATGCCGACGCCATATCGCTTGGGCATGGAAGGGGGCAGCGCTAGATGGCTTGAATCCATCCTTGCCATTGTCTGCTTACAGGTTTCCTTGGCTTCTTGAAGAATGGCGGCGGAGTCTTTGTCTCTATAGGCGGGAGACACCATGTCGCCTTTGATCATCCAAGGTTGCAAGAGCCTTATGAAAGGCGCTCCCTGAGGAAAAGGCACGACCCTTCCGGTTTGCGTATGCACCGAGTTGACGGTACATGTTAGCCGACCCTCGCCGATATCCGCATCTTTGGGGATGATCGTATCGCCTGCCCACATTCCTTTGCGGTCGATGTAGCGGATAGCGTCGAGCTCGCCCGGGATTGTCGTTTTTTCAGAGCCTTCGCCCAGTTTGATAAACTCGCGGATGAGGTCGTCGCGCCCTGTTGAATAATCGCTAAACCTTGCGCCAAGCTTTTGGACAAAGCCAAGAAGCGGATCAAGACGGTTGACGGCGACTTCAGAGCCGATACCCATGCCGGTGATTTCCGAGCGGGCGTTGCGGTAAAGCGTTCCTGCGGTTTTTCTGTTAATGTTGTCGGTTGCGAGTATGGCGGCGTTTTTATAGCCAGCTTCCGCCAACAATTCGCGCGTTTGTACGGAAAGATATTCCATATCTCCAGAATCAAGCCGGATTGCGCGCAGATCAAGATTGTATTTTTTGCAAATGCGGATGGCTGTCTTGACGCCTTCTATCGTATCGTAGGTGTCCGCTAGAAAAACGGTGGAGCCGGGGAAAACCTTTGCCCAGTTTTCGAATGCTTCTTCTTCGGTGTCGTGCAGCATGACCCAGGCATGGGCAAAAGTGCCCATCACCGGAACGCCATAACATTTTGCGGCAAAAACGTTCGATGTGTTGTTCCACCCAGCGATTGCGGCGGCGCGGGTAGATTGGATGCCGCCGATGCTCATGCCGCGGCGCAGGGCCATTTCGGACAAGGTTGCTTGGTCAAGACTGGCCGCAGACATGTCGACCAGATCGGCTCCGTGTTTGTGCGCCTCGCGCTGCGCTGCCAGTCTTACCTGAACGGCGACGGTTGTCAGGTTGGTGCTGGAGGAGATTAAGTGAAGATTGGCTGCCTCCACCATTTCTTGCTGCCACCATAGTCCTTTTAGGCGCAAAACAGGTTCTTGCGGAAAAACTAACTCGCCCTCTGGCACGGCGTCTATGTCGAGCGTGATCTTTTGTCCTGACAGCCAATGCAGAAATTCGTTGGAGAACAATGGCGTTGTGTTTCCTTTGCCGTCGGGGACGTCTTGCTGCGCCAGAAAACGCAAATCGGAGTCTTTCCATTTCCAGCCATCCAGCCATTCCGCGACAAGACCCGCACCTGCATTGACCAGATAGGGGATTTCGACGCGCTGCACTTTATCTTGAGAATCTACATAAGTTTCGCCGTTGGTTAGTAAGCTGCGGCAGAAGACATGGGATGTTGTGACGCGTTCCTCGGCAAACCCCAAGCGCCATGAGGCGTAAGTCATGGTCAGGGCGTAGAGGTCGCAAACCGTAGGGCCCAGAGTATTGATGAAAGACTGGTAGCCTTTGGGGGCAGGGAGGTTTCTGTATATTTTTTGGCTTAAAACTTTTGTCATGTTTGAAATCTCCTTTGCGTTGTTGGAGCTTTAATGATCGTTTTTTTTGTTAGCCCCCACCTTCTGGCGACGCGGTGTAGAGGCTATGGGTAATGGCGTAATGGGCTGTGGCAGGACGCATGCAGGCAGGCGCCTTTCCTTCTCCTAATTCTTTTCTGCATTGTGTCGCGGCGATGTCGCTTTCTGCTACGTTAAGCAGGAGCCATCCTTTGGCTGAGGCCATCCTTAGAGATGCATCAAAACGCGGGATGAGCTTGGCGCTGGGGCTTTTTAAGGCGGCTTGGGTGTATCCCTGACGCGGAATAACGGCAACGAGGTGGTTTTCATAAATATAGCTGGCGCCCGCGCCCCATGTATGAAACGTCACAAAATTATCGGCACCCATTGTCCAGATAAACCGATGATCTTTAAAGTCGCGCACCAGATTTCGCAGCGTATCCGCCGTTTCGATAAACCCCGAAGGTTTAGTCCGGACATATTCATTTTCAATTGTTTGCACGATGAGCCTGTCATGGCTCTCGACATTGAGTTTGGCCATGGCGACGCGATGCTTGAAGCTGGCCATACCCTCTTTGGATTTAAAGGGATTTTGCGGGCTGACCAAGTACCAGACTTCGTTAACAGGAAGCTGATTAAGTATCGATAGGCCAATAGTGCGGTGCGCCTCGGTCGAGGGATTGAAGGAACCGCCGTAAAGAGCTACGCTTATTTTCATAAAACACACAGCAATTGGAATGAGTGATGTCGTGGCTTAAGTACATCACGGCTGGTGTCGGCTTCTCAATCAAACAAGAATGATTGCGGCTTGATACTTAAAGGTTTTTGATGTTTTTTGTGACGTAAATCACGCCTTACAAAGAAAGAAGTGATCTGCATCACATGGCGAATAGAAGCGCTATGTTTTTGTGGCGTAAGGCGGGCTTTTTTGGCTCCGCAAAGCTGCAATCTAGCGGCTTAGATTCGTAGCAACGCATTTTTTAAAATGCTGTGTTTAATCCCCTTGCTAGGGAAATAGCCCGCTCCCCTGTGTTGATTGGGGGGCTCTTGCTGCTTTGAGAGCGGCAAGGCTGTTGGCGATATTCTCCATAGCCTGTTTTTCATAAAGATTTTTAAAAAAGGGCGTATGAAAAATAGAGCCTACGCTAAGGCTTTGTAAGAAGGTTGTTCTTCCCTTGATCCAAGACGCTTGTGTGTAAATGCCATATTCTATGCGCAGTTCATTCTCGCAGCGGGCAAAAACTTCTGGAGGGCGCCCCATAACCGACATATCAAGATCCACAAATAGCTTTTCATCGTTCGTGACAGGATCCATTTTCCCATGTTGGGTGTGCCGAATAAGGTTAGAGGCATAAGCGATTGTCTTTTCGTCAAAACCCCATTGGCGGGCGCATGCCTCCATTGTCTCGGCGCTGCGATCTTCGTCGGGCTTTATTGCTTTATCTTCCTTAGAGCGAGCGGGATCGTATACCGAGTCGTGAAACAGCCATGCCAGAATAAAAGCCTTAGGGGTATCGATCTGCCCTTCAAATTTCTGGATAATGTTCAGCCCGTCGACAATATGAGCGAGGGCGTGATAACGGCGGACATTGTCGCCGTATAACTGCCGGATCGTATTATAGGCTTTTTCCGGTTCTACAAGGCCTTGTCTGGCGAAAAATCCCGTTATGCGTAATTCGCCGAAGATATCGATGTTCTCCAGCATGACGTTGAATGCGGTGCGAACATCGTTACCCGTAGTCCGCGCATCACTGACGAGCGTTTGTACAGAGCCATAATCCGCTGCCGCGATTGATTCCTTGATAATATTAACCTTATTATCAGTGGTAAACTGGCTTTTCGCACGCCGTCTTATTTGAGCAGAAGTAAGATTCTGCCGTTTTTTCAATCTTGCGATGCGAGTATCGAGGGCGGCATCCACCACTAAAACGTTGCGGTTTGCCAAGTGTGATAATCCAGCCTCGGCAAAAAGCGCGGAGTCCAGAAGGAGAATGCCTTTGCGCCGATTGAGATTCTTGCGAAGTAGGCGTAATACAGGGCGACGCATCATGTCGTCATAAAGACGCATTTTCTGAGGGTCGCTAAAAAGAATGGGGCCAAGCTTCGCTCTGTCGATGGAGCCATCGGCATTAACAACTTCGTGTCCAAAGGCCGCTCCAATTTCTTTGCGAAGCGCGACATAGTCCGGCTCTTCCCTGTCGCCTAAGATATCGTGTGCTATAAGGTCTATGTCTGCGTGATACAAGGGAAGGCATAGCTGATCAGCGATCTCTTTAAACTTTCTGCAGATATGACCTTTGCCTGCGCCGCTTACACCTGTGATGCCATAGGGATATTGTTTTTCTATGCGCGCCATCAATTGGGCGATCGTGCTTGCAGGTGCCAGCCCTTCCGCATCGCCGTGTTCGCGCAAAACGGCTTTTACCATGGTTGAGCTGATAAATTCATTCCCGGGCGTTGCAGGAATATATAATGTGGTTCTTCTTCTTTGGCCATTTCTCCCAGGCGTTCTTCCTTGATCCTCTTTTGTTCGAGCCCATTGATCATAGAGTTCCATGTCGATCTGGCTGTCGTACTCCCGCCCATTACGCAAACCGCGCACAAGGACGTCGACCCGCTGCTCTTCAAGAAAGTCTGTAAAGAGTCCGGAATAAAACTTTACGGTGACATTGGGGAGGTGTCGAAGAATATGGCGCGCATTGGCCTCAAGTTCGGCAAGCGAAAATTCCGGATTTGTTTTGCTCGGGTTGACGCCAATGCCGACAATGACCTCGTCGAAATGAGCGGATAGTTGTTCAACGACGTCTTGGTGTCCGTTTGTAAATCCGCCAAAGCTTCCTAAATATCCTGCCTTAGACATGTGTCATCTCCATAATAGATTTATTGAGTTTAATCATAATGCCAATTTATTCTTAGCTGGTTTGCTAAAAAGAAGCGATGCGAAAGCTTGCGGTTGTTGTGTTGTCCTGTCGTGCAACATTTGAATGGCCTGAAGCGAATGGTGGTATTTGAATTGTTCTGAGCTTAATTGTGCTGCTTTTTCTAAATTCATAACTGTGACGTTTGTAATTTCTCCGCGAGAATGAGTGTAAACAGATCTTCTATAAGCAGTGTCGTTTTGCATGCGATTGCTGTGTTCATGAATGAGCCGCATTTCTTCGTTACTTAATTCTACGGCGAAGATGGTATAGAGAACAGGCAAACGACCATAGGAAAGAAAAGAGTCGTCTATACCTGTTTTGATAATTGCGAGCCGCGTAGAATTTAGACTTAAAAGAGGATGCCCTTGTCCGTCCGTCAATTCCTCATAATTTTCTCTTATTGCCGCATCGCATGGTTGTTCCCCATAATGCGGAGTAATGACGCTGTCTTTGTCGATCGAGTAGAATCCGGGATTGATGTATCCGCCGGGAATGCCATAAAGATGTTGGTCTTTGTGGTCTTTCTCAGAGCGTTGGATCAGAACGATGGACAAGGAGCCGTCTTGCGGATCGGCTCCGTAGCATAATGTTGAGGCCCCGGGAATGACGACAGGAACGTTCGACACCAAAGGCTGCTCAAGGGGAGAGTAGGCGGGGATTATAATTTCGGCATTATTCAGTAAAATTTCGGCGCACTGCCTTTGATCAAGGCGAGGGTATTTATTCTCCAGTGCTCCTAGGGTCTGTTTCAGTTGCTCTTGTCTTGCCAAAGGAAGTGTTTGAGCCCTGCTGACTATTTCTTTAAGCGTCTTGTGTAATGTATTAAGCAAGGCATTCCGTGCGGCTTCGAGCATAAATGGCGTAGGATCGAGTATGGAAGCCGGCTTTGTTTCGGCGTGAGATATTCCTTCTGCGTGTGGCCATAAGGGGTCAATGCGTGTGCCATGTTTGTGTAGCTCAAGATGCAGCATACAAAGGGGGCGACCTTTATCGTTTATGAGCACGCGCTTGGTTTCGCCGACTCCCTGGCCTGCGCTTATGCGCATGCCTTCTTTCAAATCAGAAGACGGACTGACCTCGCCATAAAAAACGACGCCGCTTTTTCCTTCGACCATGACGACATCGGTGTCTCTCCACCATGGCATGTCAACGCTTGTTCCAGTAAAGGGACGAATCGAGACGACAGTGCCGTCTTCGACCGCGCAAACCGGCGTTCCTTCGGGGCAATAAAAATCTAGTCCTGCATGCACATCAAATTTTCGCATGACGCCAAAGGCGCCTGGATGCGGTGCCAAGGGGATAGCTGTGCTGCCTTTCGGTATTCTGTAAAAAGAATCCCTGTCGTCGCTATCAATAAATTGAAAAGGCAAAGGCAAATTCCAAACCACAAAAAATCCTTCTTTATTAAAGTGATAAAACTTTTAGACGTGAAACAGAAGAAAATGGCTCTGTCCGCGTTTGGGCTTCCTCGGAAAGCAGATTAATAATCTCTTCTGCAATGCCAAAGGCGATGTCTCTTTTGCTCATCGCTTTTGACCGGCGCGGTTCAGCGTCTCGCGTTACAAAAAAAACCTGATTATCCTTTGTGCCCTGCGCCGATGGCTTTTCAATAAGGTTTGCACAAATTAGATCGGCTCCTTTTTTAAAAAGTTTTCCTTTTGCATACGCAAGAATATTATGGGGGTCTGTCTCGGCCGCAAAACCAACAACCAAAGCGGGCCTTAGCCATTGATGCTGCCCCATTGTTTCCAGAATATCAGGGTTTTGATCGAGAGCAAGCGTATAACCCTTGTTTTCTGTTAACCTTAACGGAGATGGTTTTATGCAGCCGAAATCTGCCACCGCTGCAACGCCGACAAAAACATCGGCGGGCAGATTTCCTTTGCATGCTGCAAGCATGGTTTTTGCTGACCGTACTTTAATGCTTTGAATGCTGCCATGTGTTGGCGCGGCAAAGCCAGTAGGGCCTACGACATAAACTACCTCGGCCCCGCAGTTAGCAAAGGCAAGCGCCAATTCATGTCCCTGTCGCCCCGATGAGAAATTCGTAATGACATCACCTGTTGCTGTTACTGTTTCTTCTGTTGGGCCGCTTGTAATAATTATTTTCTTGTTGCGGAGCGTTGGCGGCGCAACGGATAAAAATTCCTCACGTTTTGAATCCAAAATTGCTGTGAATTGAACTGCGTTCTGATGATTTTCAATATTCTGGGCGATGTTTGACAGCCATAAAGGCAGGTCGGGCGTACGGAACGTTTCCTGCCAGCTCGTATAACCCAGCGCAGGAATGCCTAAGGCTTGCGTTATGTTTTCGATATCAATGTTTCCAGCAATTGCCATTGAAACAAGATCGCCAGCTAAGCTTTTTATCTTTAGTTTGTGTTTAAACTGCTGTGCGGATTTGATTGAGCTTATCGATGCCAGACATAAAACCGCATCATAGGGGCCGCCGATAACTTGTTCTGCTGTCGCCTGCATCACATCATGTCCCGACTTTATACTTTGACCATGGCCAGAGTGCTGGACGACGCGGCAGTTGCGCGGATCAATAAGCGTGCTTTCAGGCGCGACAACCGTAACGTCAGCACCACAAGCGGCTAACATCTCGGCTACGGCATAACCGTGGCCTTCCGCACGCTTGTGATTGGCGTAATGACGGATTCCGTCAATATCTTCACGCGGTCTTCCGGCGGTAATGAGAAGCCTTTTTCCTGTTAAGTTCATATTAGCCATGTTTTTTCCCTCTGTGCTTTAGCGTGGGGTGCAATTCAGGAATTGTTGAGGCGGTAATATTTGTGCGAGGTCGTTATACCTTTCGATTCCTAGCACACCGTCATGACAGAGACTTTTCGCCAAAGCGGGCGGAAGGTTTTGTAGGCATGCTGCTGTTGTAACAATCGGCGTTTTAGAGGCGAGATAGGTGCTGAGGCATAGAGTATCGGCTTGGCCTTGCACCATTTTCTCTGCCAGCGTCTTATCTAGAAAAGGAAAAAAGACGCATCGCGCACGTTCTGGAAGTTTAATGTGTTCCAGACCTTCAAGGTCCGGCAGTTGAAAATGATCGGACACAATCGTTTTTTTTGTCATGCCTTCCAAGATAGCGCGGCGCTTCGCCCAATGGGGATCAACAATATATTCCGCTGTCAGCCTTGCCCTATCTATGGCGAAGACAAGCATATTAAGGGCGTTCAATGACGCGCCTCCGTCGGTAAGGGCAATAAGAATGCGCGCGCCAGTTTCTGTAGGACGAAAAGGAATTTCTTTCATCCCATCATGTCGAGCGGCATCGTAATGAGATGCAGAGGGATGCTGAATACCTGCCAGCGCGGCTTGAACTCCTGATGCCATTTCTGAGACTTCTATCATGCGTCCGTAGCCGTTATCGCCACAGGCCATGATTCCTTTAACAGGGCCGAGGATAGTGATGTTTGAGGCGGCGAGCGTGGCACAGTTGCGCTGTACAGTCGGGTGTTGCCACATCTTGTAGTTCATCGCAGGAGCCAGAATAAGCTTGCTGCCGTGCCGCTGCGCTTCAAGAATTTTGTGCGCCAATTCGGACGAAGCATGGGCAAGTTGGCTGATAAAATCGGCACTGGCTGGCGCTATCAAAATTGTACGAGATGCCATTATGGCATTTGCCTTTGTTTGAATATTGTCGGTGTGCGTGATAACTGCGTGACCAGTTGCTGCTTTTGCAGCATCGCCCGATACCCATTCCCATTGTTCGGGGGCGCGCGTTAGTATGACCGTTACCTCGTGACATCTTTCGCTTAATGCTGAAATCAAAGGAATAGTCTTAATTGCCGCAATGCTACCTGTTACAACTAAGGTAAGCCTTTGGTTTCTATTTGTTTCTGGTGCGTCTGGCATTTTCTAATCCTTTTGTTTCTTTGTTATGTGCCCGAGTATCGGTAATTATTTTATGTTTGTGAAATATATGTTTCATGTCTTATATATATCCTATGAATATAAAAAATATTGATTTGCGTTTGTTGCGCTATTTTCTTGCCGTTGCGGAAGAACTTAGTTTTAGTCGCGCTGCGTTGCGTTTGCATATGTCGCAACCGCCGTTGAGCCAGCAAATTCAGGAGCTGGAAACGCGCATAGAGACAAAGTTGTTTGTGCGAACCAAACGCAAGGTAGAATTGACCCCAGCGGGACATTATTTAGTGCCGTTAGCAAAAAAACTTTTGCATGATCTGGAGGATGTTGTTCATGCTACGCGCGCCATTGGGTGCGGGCAGGTTGGAGAACTGCGGATTGGCACTATATTTTCTGCACCGATGGCCCCCGCTTTTGGCGCAGCAATTCGAGGATTCAGAATGAATAATAAATCTGTTCGCTTGACGTTTCGGGAAATGCGGCAGGCCCCGCTGCTTCAAGCTTTGGCGAATAATGACGTCGATATTGCCTTTATGTGGAAGATTACGCCGCTTGCCGATAAATATCTTCGCTCGAGACTCCTCTCAGCAGACCCTATGTCTTTTTATGTTTCTCATAGCCATCCTTTGGCGGCTAAGCGGTATCTTGAAATTTCAGACTTTGTCGACGAGACTTTGTTTTTGACATCACTGCAAGCCAAAATGGCGTTTTCATTAAAGCTTCAAGAGCTGGCGCGCAAAAAAAATATTTCGCTTAGAGTTTCTGAAGAAGCGTCACATTTCCCAGTTATTGCTAATCTTATAGCCTCAGGAAGCGGCTTAGGCGTTTTGCCTAATTATGTTGCGAAATTAGCCACATCCAAACTCGTCGAAAAAAAGCTGCGAGGCCTGTCGTCTGATGAAATGAAGATGCCACTCGCCGTTTTTTATTGCGGCAGCGACGAGAATGCGCTTCTACGTCGGTTTTTGGAGGCTCTCTAGATCAAGATTCTAGCGTTGAAAGACCTAATGATCGCAAAAGGTCACCCTTGATATAGGTCTCCCCGGCTAGAAAAGCTGCCCCCCCCTATAACAAAGGAGCAGGAGATGTCTAAAGCGGTTTATGTTGGCCTCGATATACATAAGAAAACGATAGCCGTTGCTGTAGCTGATGAAGGTCAGCGGGGAGAGATAAGATCCCACGGCATAGTTCCGAACACGCCGGAGGGGGTCGGCAAGATGCTTGCACGCCTTGCGTCGCTCGGACGAAAAATCGAGTTTTGCTACGAGGCCGGATGCTGCGGGTATGGTGTGCACCGACAAATTGTAGAGTTAGGTCATACTTGCTCCGTCGTTGCGCCATCGAAGTTGCCGCGCAAGCATGGTGATAGGATTAAAACAGACCGACGCGATGCAGCCTTGCTGGCAAAGGCGTTGCGCGCCGGGGAAGCGGAACCCCTATGGGTGCCAGATCCAGCGCATGAAGCGATCCGGGATCTCGTGGGTTGCCGTATAGCAGCCGCGGTGCGCCTGAGAAGGCACGATAGCAACTTCAGGGATTTCTGTTAAGGCATAGCCGTCATTATCCCGGAAGCTCATGGACCAAAAGCTATTGGCATTGGATTGGTCAACAGAAGTTTGAGCAAGCAGTACAGCAAACTGTGCTTAAAGAATACTGCAGTGCAGTACGTGACGCCGAAGAGCATCATGTGCGCATCGTGGAACATATTTACCAGAGCGTCCCTCAATGGTCATTGGCGCCCTTGGTCAGTGCGCTTGCAATGCTACGCGGTATCGACATTCTGATGGCGACTTCCATTGCAGCAGCGATCGGAGATATGCGGCGGTTTGACAGCCCCCGGCAATTAATGAGTTATTTCGGTCTTGTGCCTTCAGAGCATACCAGCGGTTCAAAACGGAGACTGGGAGCCATCATCAAGACGGGCAACTGTGAGGTGCGTCGACGGCTGATCCAAGCCGCCTGGCACTACCGCCATCCTGCCAGAGTTGGTCGCGCCAAGATGGATCGTATCAATGCGGGTAGCAAGGTGACCCGCGACATTGCTTGGAAAGGCCAAGTCCGATTAACCAAGCGCTTCAAGCATATGATCCACGCAAAAAAGCAGACCAACATTGTCGTGACAGCGATAGCGTGTGAGCTTTTGGGCTTTATCTCGGCTATTTGACAGGAGGTAAAACCAATGTAATATATCGCCACTGTCGGGGATCGACCGACATAGCGGAAAGCAGGGCGCGGTAAGGGAACCCTCGGTAAAACTTGGAGCCGGTCTTCGGATCGACGCTCGCTGAAAGAACGAGGAAGCCCGAGACGCAACCAGGTAATGCGTTAACCAACACGCGTATAAGAGTCTGCTCAATCGTCGAATGCAGCTCTGCTTCCCACCTTGTCGGCCGGTCTGAAAGTATTGACCTTTCTGGCGTTCCTCAGAGCGCAGTGATATATTTTGTCTGAAAGTAATTTTTGCGATCATAAGAGTATTATATAAATTCAAAATAGTTTCTTTGTTCGGTATGATGGCTTCTTGGATAGCCAAGCCGTAGCAATGATCGTTCGGGGGCGGACTTGGAATTACCCATGAATTCAAGGCAGTAGCAATTTTTGTTAAGCTTGTTTTTATAGGACGCGATTGTCACAAATTTATAGGCGATAAAATGATAAAGGCCATATTAATTACACAATCTTTGCAAAATGATATGGTAAAACGTATCGGCAAGAACGATCCGTTACCCAATCAGCTTCATATTGGGTACCACGAAGCTTTGAGGCTTGTTGGCGAAGATCCCCTATTTAGTCCTATCAACCATGTCCTAAATTGGGCTTATGCGCAGAGTCCAGATGCTTTGGGAATGATTCATTTGCGAGACTGGCATAATAAAAATGATGCCCGACAGACCGCCCATTTGAAATGTTTTGGCGATCATTGTTTGCAAAATACGGAAGGGGCGGAATTTATTTTTGAAATCCCCACAGCGTATCGGGATCGTCGTGTTGAGATCATCAATAGCCCGTCTCTGAACGATTTTATTGGCACGCGTTTAGGCGAGGTGCTGAAGCCTTGGCGCAAACAAAAAATACGAGTCGGCATTATGGGGGTGTGGACAGAAGCCAAGGTTTCTAATCTTTGTTATGAGATAAGCACACGCTATCCCGATTTTGAACTTGCCGTATGTTCGGCGCTTACCGCGGGGTCGTCGCGTGCGCAGCATTTTGCCGCGCTTAGAAATCTTGAACGGCTTTATAGCGTTAAAGTCATCGATTCTGTGACGGAATTTGTCCATTATCTTGGTGGGGAAGATTTTAATTTTATATTGAAAGCAAAACCTAATCTGGTGATTGAAGCTCCCCAAGTGCAACTGCCTGCGGAGGCTCAATCTTTGATCGAGTATTTATTTCGCGATTGCAGTAAGGCCGTGTTTCAGCCTCTTGATGGGGGATTCTCGGGAAATTTTGTGCTGGGAACGCGCAGCTGGGATGCGGATAACCGCGAACAGGCACCTCATGTCCTTAAAGTTGGCTCGCGGTCGCTTATGGCCCAAGAACGCGCCGCGTTTGAAGGCGTTGAACTTGTCCTTGGAAACAACGCGCCACGCATTGTGGACTTTGCCGATTATAAAGAGTATGGCGCGATAAAATACCGTTACGCCTCTATGGGGGGGAATAAAACAAAGCCTTTTCAAAAGATATACATGGGCGGTACGCCGCTTGGTGAAATATCGCGCATTCTTGATAATGTTTTTGTAAGCCAGCTCGGACGACTTTATGCCGCCTCGCGCATGGAGAGTTGCAATTTGCTGGAACATTATGGGTTCAGTCAGAAATTGAGGGGCAATGTTGACGCTTTGGTTGCTGCCGTTCATGGTGCAAATGGCGACACGGCAAGCCTGGAGTTTTTTGGCAGAACGATCCCTAATCCGGCTCAATTTTATGACGAGACTCTGGAGGGGCTTAAACGCAATACGCAGGAAACTCGTTATTTTTCGGAAGTCCATGGTGACTTGAACGGCGCGAACATTTTAATTGACGATAACAGAAATACTTGGATCATCGATTTTTTTCACACGCATTATGGCCATGTTATAAAAGACCTCATTAAATTGGAAAATGATTTACAGTATATATTCACGCCGATTGAGAATGAGGGCCAGTTAAAGTTAGCGATGGAATTTACGGATAGCCTTTTGGCTGTGAAGGATTTGGCAACCCTTCCTGCTTTTTCTTCAGAAATTATGAAACACCCGCATTTGGGACGAGCTGCCAAAACGGTGCGCATGCTCCGTCGGCAGTATCCACTGTTGCTTGCAGGCGATACCGATCCAACCCAAGCGATGATAGGGCAGTTGCGGTATGCTGTGCACACCTTGAGTTTTGAAGAGTCCGGCATTTGGCAAAAGCGTTGGGCTCTTTATGCGTCGAGTATGCTTGCTTCCGCCATTAAGGAGAACTTAACAAGCTCCATTGATCTGCGCATCGACTGGGTTCCATTGCCCGAGGAGAGATCGGGGCGTTTGGGTTTGACCTTTCTTCCCGGGCGCAGGGATCGTGGGCGTGATCTCGACAAGGATATTCAGACCTTGAAGGCGCAGAAAGTAGAAAATGTTATAGCGTTGGTCACGCATGATGAACTTCAGAATTATGGTGTGGCGCAGCTTATGGAGGCCTATGCAAAAAATGGTATCAACGCCCAGCAGGTGTCGGTTGTCGATGGGGCTCCCTCTAGTTTAAAAGAAACAAATAGGCTGGTGCGGGATATTGACGAAAGCCTTAGGCGTGGAGAGAACACTGTTGTCCACTGTGTCGGGGGATTGGGCCGAAGCGGAACTTTGGCGGCGACGTATTTGATTAGTCTCGGCTTGACAGCAAGCGTCGCTATACAGAAGGTGCGCGATGCGCGCTCACCGCGAGCCATTGAAACAGAAAGACAGCGCGTGTTTATTAATAAATATGAGGCCTCTCCACGCCGACCTGATTGCCTTGGTTTTTCTGTCTCTGCTCATGGGCAAAAAAAAGCAGGGCTTAATTAACGGTCTGGACTTTCTTATCGATATTAGGGTTATAATGTACCCGTGTCCTTTGCCTTTTATTGGCGATTTTGAACGAAAATTCTTTTTGGAGGGAGCGATGGACGATGAAAAATTAAAAGAAGATATTCTTATTCTTTCTGTTTTGCTTTTTAATCAGGGGTTTTCCAAACCTTATGACGGATTTTTATCTCGCTTGGAGAATGGCCATCTTTTGTCCGACGCTTTGAGCCGTGAATATTTCAGACCAAAAGGAGAGGAGGGAGATTTATTTTGTGTCGCATATATAAAAAAGGCTTCAGAGGAACCTTTCGTCTGTGGGATTGACGTCATTCAGGGAGCCTATGGCATAAACCCTCCCCGTGTCAGCTTTAAAGAATTTTTGAGAGATTATGAAAAACAAAGCGTAGACATAGAGGAATACTTTCGGGCGCGAAAGCTGCCCTCTGTGCCTAGAAAAACGGGAGTGCCTTTCGAGTTTAGTCTGAATTAATCACGGGTTTGCCTAAAGCGGCAAAAACGGATCGTTGGTGGGGCAGGGATGGCGATAAGAGATCATCTTCAGGATATTCTGGACGTGTATGCCGAGAGGTTTGGCGAGACCGAGGGCGTTTCGGCGTTTCGTCTTTTTATGCAGTCTTATGACGAGCTGACAGACCGCAAGAAAAATTTGGCGGGGCATGTGACGGGGAGCGCGCTTGTTTGGCATAAGGCGTCGAACAGCGTCTTGCGCGTGTATCACGCCAAGTTGAATTGCTGGGTCTTTTCGGCGGGTGGGCATATCGATGCGGGCGAGTTACCTTGTCAGGCTTCGGTACGGGAATTGCGGGAAGAAACTGGGATTACGGCAACGCCTTTGTTTGATCTGCGCAGGCCGATCCCTTTTCTCCTCGACACGCATGCCATTCCCACCAGAGTCGCCAAAGCCGAACCGGCGCATTGGCATTATGACGTTGTTTATCTCTACAGCGTCGATCAAAAGCCTGAAATTCAGGCTGATCCTGCGGAAATCACGCGCTATCACTGGGTTGATGTCGCCGAGGTGACGGCGGAAAATTCGCCGGTTAATTTGGGCGAATGGATGATAAGATACAAGGTATGAACGTACCCAAGAACAAATCCTCCCTCCGCAAGCGCGTGACGCGTTATGCCAAGGTTTCGACGTCTATGGTTAATTTTGGCACGCGGGCTGCTGGGCAGAAGTTGTTGGGGATTGGGGGCGCTGATCGGCAAAAGCAGGCAGAGCGATTGCGGATGGCTTTGGGGGGATTGAAGGGGCCTCTGATGAAGGTGGCGCAGATTTTATCTTCGATCCCCGATGCTGTGCCCCCTGAATATGCGCGAGAATTGGCGCAGTTGCAGGCGGATGCGCCTCCCATGGGGTGGCCTTTCGTTCGGCGGCGGATGGTCGCGGAATTGGGCGCGGATTGGGAAAACAAGTTTAAAAGTTTCGAGCATGAAGCTTGCGCCGCTGCGTCTTTGGGGCAGGTGCATAGGGGCGTCGCGCATGACGGGCGGGTTGTCGCGTGTAAGCTGCAATATCCCGATATGGAATCGGCGGTCGAGGCCGATTTGGGGCAATTGAAAATGGTGCTGGCGATTTTCGAATATTACGACCGCGCCGTGTCGACCAAGGAAGTGCAAAAGGAAATCGCCGAGCGTTTGCATGAAGAGTTGGATTATGTGCGCGAAGCGAAACATATGCGGCTTTATGGCGTGATGCATGAAGATACGCCGCACGTTCATATTCCAGAACCTATCGCGGAGCTTTCGACGGATCGGCTTTTGAGCATGACTTGGCTGGAAGGCAAGAGGCTAATCGAGATTGCCGACCACAAGTCTTTGAAAGACCGCAATCAGGTTGCCATCAACATGTTTCATGCTTGGTATACCCCGTTTTACGGATACGGGATTATTCACGGCGATCCGCATATGGGCAATTACACGGTGCGACCAGATAACGGCATCAATCTTTTGGATTATGGATGCGTGCGCGTATTTAAACCGGAATTGGTTCAAGGCGTTATTACGCTTTACGAAGCCTTGCGCGAGGGGCGCGAGGAAAGCGCGGTCGAGGCTTACAAAGCATGGGGCTTTGCCAAGCCCAGCAAGCGGTTGGTCGAAATTTTGAATATATGGGCGAAATTTGTTTATGCGCCCTTATTGGAAGACAAAACGCGTCCCATCGACGAAACCAATACGGGGTTTTATGGGCGAGAAACCGCCAATAAAGTTCATCAGGAATTGCGTAAAATCGGGGGGATAAGCGTGCCGCGAGAGTTTGTTTTTATGGATCGTGCCGCGATTGGGCTGGGTTCGGTCTTTCTGCGGCTTAACGCGGAGATTAATTGGTATCGGATGTTTCAGGAAATGATTAGCGATTTTGACGTTAAAAAATTGGAGAAGAACCAGAAGAAGGTTTTGAGGAAGTGCGGATTGAGCGGGGAATAGTTGTCGTGCCTTGGCGCGGAATTATCGAGCGTCGTAATGTTTAGTGGCGGTGTAGACGCGGAGGTCTTTGCCAAAGCCGTATTGGGATGTGATGAGGGATTCGATGCCGCGATCACGGATGTTTTTGGTTCCTTGAGACAGCATATCGGCGAGCGCGAGTTCCGTGCGCAAAGTCGAAAACGTCGCGGGAATGACGACGATGGGTTGATCGGAAACTTTGCGTAATTTTTCGGGATTGTTTTTCATAAACGTCGCCATGCTGAGATCGTCGTTGAGGACGACATCCGCCTTGCCGGACATAACCTCCAGCATCATTTGGCTACCATCGGAAAGCTGCGGCAGAGGGACAGGCTTGGCTTTTACATAGAGGGTGCGGAGAATTTCCTGAGAAATATCGCCGTCGATGACTGAGACGGACACATCCTCGGCATTGACGCGATTGTTATCGTTCGTAAACCGCGCATCGTTTGTGCGCGTATAGGCGTAGATGGGGAAATAGGCGAAAGGCTCCGTATAAGCGAGTTGCACAGCCGCCGTTGTCATAATCGTCGTCTCGCCGCCGCAGATGGCGTCCGCTTTTCCGGTTAAAAGAGTTTCGACCTGAGTGCCTAAGGCTATTTCAGTCGTCCATTCTACCTTCAGCCCCAGACTCTTGCCCACTTCGTTCATAAGGTCGTATTCAAAGCCGCTGAACTTTCCTGTATTGGGGTCGCGTTCGATAAATTGAGGCCAAAGCATATAGGCGCATCGGATTGTGCGGGTTTGCAACACGCGTTCATACGCCGTTTGCGGTTTTGGCTTTTCTGGCAATGGAGGATGGAGGAGGGTAACAAGCAGAGCTCCCGCGATGCCTGCGCCGAGGGCTAGACATGTTGATTTAAGGAACGACATCGCTACGTTCTCCCAAGCCGATAGGGGGGGGCAATACGTTTGACCCTCAGCAGTACACCCCAACAAGGCGTTTTTGTAAACAGCGCATGTTATTGTTGCGGCTTCGGCGGGGAGCTATTCTGGCCTAAGGTAGGGGGTTTGCGCAGTAAGCCAGCGAAAAAGTCGGGGACTTGTTCTGTGCCGATCATGCCCAAAAATTTCTGTGCGGGTATGCTTAGTATATCAGTCTGGCTTAAACCTTCGGATTTTACATTAAGTAATGTTTCTGAGAATCCGGCAACAAAAAGTTCCTGTATTTCCCCCTTTTTAATGGAAACAAGAACGACAAAAGCAACTATGCTTGCGTCGAGGTTTTTAATAAAACTTTGAAAGTCATTTCCGTATTCTCCCAAATCGTGCGTGTTTTCGCGTGGTCGCTGTGCAAGAAGCGAATCGATGGCGTAGGATGTTTCGCTCACTTCATAGCCCTGATTTATTAGAAGTTCGATTACCTGCTGCCTAAGGGAAGGCGGGGTGA
>CAIXLI010000194.1 GCA_903920205.1 uncultured Pseudomonadota bacterium | reverse complement strand
GTAACATCGGCAACAAGGCGGGCCGGCACTCAAGTACGAGTGGCGACCAAATCGGGCAGATAGGGGACAGACCCCTTGGGCAAGATATGCAGGCGATCGCCGAGGTAATCCCAGAAGGAGATATCGAGTTTCATACAGGTTTTTGTGAGGCTGAGGAAAGCGTCTCGGCAATCTCGACCTTGGTCGCTGCGCGTCGTGCCGCTGATTTTTCGTCGCGTGACCTGACATCGAATATCGTTTTCCGAACCGTTCGTATGCAACGGTATATTGGGGCGATCCAAAACCTTCAGCAGTTCCGGTTTATTGGCGCGCAGTCGCGTCAGCAAGCGATCCAGAGCGACGAAACCTGTTTTTCTTGAAAAAATGTCGTCGAAGCGCCTGCAGAGATAGCGCGCGCTCGCAGCACCGGGGTTTGTTTTGTGGGCCTTGAGGTCTCTGTAAAAACCCCAGACCAGTCCCCGTATCTGTTCCTTGGCTTGCCGTGCCGCCTCCGTGAAGGCGTCGAGTTTGTGGATCAAACGCTCAGCATGGACCCAGCACAAAGCATGTTCGCCGATGTTAAATTGCCCCGCATCATCGGAGAGAATAACCGCGTCGTCGAGAAATCCATGATCCGCGATCGCGCCCCACAAAGCGCCTTCGGTCGCCACCAGAACCGGATTGGGATGGACCTTCAGCGTCGTCACGCCCAGAGCTGCCAGATGGGCGCGCCACGCTTGCTCATTGGCAAAACGCCGTGCCGGATGCGCCGCCAGTTTGTTGATGACAAGCGCCGAAAGGTTGCGCTTTCTCATGTAGGCGAACGCCTCATCGTTCAGAACATAATCCGCGTATCCGGCGCGTAAAAGCCCCAGAAAATTAAGACGGCTTTTCGAGAATGTCGTCGCGAAGAACGTGAACAGATGATTGCCCATCTGCGTGCAAAAACCGTTCTTACCCTTATGCCTCGCCCCCGTGTCGTCAACAGAAAACCACGTTGCGGCTTTGCGAAACGCAGCGCGTAAAATCTCTTGAGCCTCGTTGATGAAAAGCTCTTTGCCTTCATTCAAGACGCGCACAACTTGCCGCTCAGAAACCGTAAGCCCAATCATATGCAATAAAGCAACCAGCCTTGGTATCGTCGTTTGTCCCTGATGATATTGCGCGAGTATGAACCGCTTGAGTTCCGCCCCAAGATGATCGTCAACGCATTCTGGCAACTGGGCTGTAATCGTTTTCCCCTCCGGCGTCACCCAGCGCTCGCGCCGAAAACGGATCACGCGCGCTTCAAAGCGCACATCTTCAACTGTATAGTCCTCATACCCTTTGAACCGAGACCCCTGCGGCACAGCCGCCGCCTTCACTATCCTGTCCTCAATCGCCGCACGAAAACTTTTGCCCCTTCGCTTGTTCTTGGGCGCCGCGCTTTCCGAGATATCGGTTCCCTTTTCCATCCCAGATGGCGTCGCCGGAGGCTTGATGTCCGGCTTTCCTTTCAACCCCTTCAGGCGTGCATTCTCTTCCCGTAGCGCCGCAACCTCTCCCCGCAACCGCGCATTGTCCTCCAGCACGCTCAGAACCAATCTTCTCAGATCGCTAAGGCCAAGGGCGTCAATATCTTCGGGCTGATTCGTCATACCCACAGGGATTCATAAATCCCTTAACTCTTCGTAAATATCTCGCCCGCCCTTTTGCCGATGTTAC
>CAIXLI010000193.1 GCA_903920205.1 uncultured Pseudomonadota bacterium | reverse complement strand
GTTAGTTGAGAGCTTTAGTTTACGTCTTGCTACCAGCCGACCCTACGCCTTCAGGGCCTCGTTTCCGTGGTACGTTTTACCCCGTCGACAACTGGTACGTTTTGCCCGTCGGCCGGGGTGTCCGTCATAATGGGTCTCCTTCAAATTACACTCCCATCATATGACGTTTGTCTTTTTACAGACCTAACTTTGGCACCCACAATTAGTTGTGGAAGCATCAGAAATCACAGGGACGATGAATTTTATTAGAAATAAGAAACAAGCTAATGACGCCGCTTTCTAACATTTTTGCCTAATTATGGCCCCAGTAATTAAGAAGATGGAAACCAACCTTCTGCTATATTTGTGCAAATATTTTTGCGGGATTTGTTGGCATGGACGACTTGCGCAAGACAGAGGTAGGAAATCACCTTCAGGAACGGGTCAGAACGCAGCTGCGCATTGATCTAGATTCCAACGATGAACAAAAGCCGCGCCACAAACCCGGGCCTGTTCCCAAAGAAAACCCGCGCACGGACAAAATAAGCTGCCGTTTAACCAAGACAGAAAAGGCAAACGGATTGCGTTATTGCAGGGCGCATGGAACGACGGAGGCCAAGCTTCTTCGCGCGAGCTATCTGGCGGCGATTACGCAAACGCCGCATGAAAGAATTTCGAAGATTGTCGATGTTCTTGCGCGTTTGCCGAACATGTCAAAAATGGAGATTAGGGACGTGTTGAGAAAGAGCGCCTTATTTCTGCTACTCATTCTGTTTGGAATGTTCCTGTCCGCCGCTCCAACTGTGGCGAAATACATGCTGCACAACTATTTGAATAGTAGTTCTATAGTTTATCACAGTAACAACGCGTGTGTTTACCATACGGGCGAGATGGGCTGCGAAATGATACAGGTTAAATAATGGGCTCAGAATTTTTGGCGTAGGCCATCAAGGTAATCCGCCCATTGCTGCATCATCTTACGGCGTTCGTCCAAATGCGCAGTACGATTATAGGCTCTACCGTTAGGATCGCGGACTGCATGGGCGAGTTGATGTTCTATATAGTCGGGGCGTACATGCAGCACTTCATCGAGAACCGTTCGTGCCATGGCGCGGAAGCCGTGCCCGGTCATTTCGTCTTTGGGGATTCCCATGCGGCGCATGGCGCTAAGAACAGCATTGTCGCTCATAGGCCGTTTGATAGAGCGAGGGCTTGGGAAAAGAAACTCGCCGCGTCCTGTCATGGGATAAAGCTCCCTCAAAACCTCCACGGCTTGCTGGGAAAGCGGAACAAGGTGTGGTTCACGCATCTTCATACGTTCAGCGGGGATATTCCATTCGGCCTTGTCGAAATTGATTTCCTTCCACTCGGCTTTTCTCAATTCGCCGGGACGAACAAAAGTCAGCGGAGCAAAACGCAAGGCGCAGCGAATGATGATGCTGCCATGATAGGAATGAAGGGCGCGAAGCAACGAGCCGATGGCTTCGGGATCTGTTACGGCGGCACGATGTTTTTCTTTTGGCATAGCTTGCAAAGCACCGCGCAAATCGGAAGCAGGATCGCGCGTGGCACGACCTGTGGCAACAGCATACCGGAATATCTGACCGCAGGTCTGCAAAACACGGTGTGCTGCTCCAACGGCTCCTCGCACCTCCATACGACGCAGATTTGCCAACAATTCCGGCGGGGTTATATCGGCAATCGGACGCTGACCAAGCCATGGAAAGATATTCAACTCAAGATGTCGCTTGATTTTATTCGTATTGGAGGGAGACCAGACCGCCGACTGCTTATCGATCCACTCCCTTGCGACCACATCGAAACTGTTGGCCTGACTATCAACCCATGCGGCTTTAACAGCTTTGCGGTTAATGGCGGGATCAATTTTATCTGCCAGCTTTCTACGCTCTAAATCACGTCTGTCTCGTGCCGCTTTCAAGGTAATGTCGGGGTAAGTCCCCAAGGACAGCAATTTTTCCTTATTGTTATATCGGTATTTGAAGCGCCACCACTTGCCGCCATTCGGCATGACCAGAAGGAACAAGCCTCCTGAATCGTACATTTTGTATGATTTTTTCTTCGCAACTGCGCGGCGAACGGCGGTATCTGTGAGAGCCATAATGAGGGGTAACCTCTAGCTGTATTTGTAAGCTACCCCAAATGCTACCCCGACCTGAACATGGATTTCAACAAATTTCTTTGGAAGGCAATAGACACTAAAACCGTGAATACTTAATAAAAATAAGGTCTTTTTGGACTTTCTTAGACCATCCCAGACTTAGGAATGGCGCGAGTGACGGGACTTGAACCCGCGACCTTCGGCGTGACAGGCCGACGCTCTAACCAACTGAGCTACACCCGCGTAAGGCATGGGAACAACCGTTCCCGTTAACAGGCGGCAAGGTTTAGGCAAACGGCGGCACTATGTCAACCGCGAATTACTGTCCCAACAAACCTTTCAGCAAGGAATTGCCGATATTCTCAATCTTTTGGGTGGCGGTGCCGATAGGATTCGTGGAGAGAATGCCGGTGGACGCCGCTTTCTTTGGATGGTTAAGCGTATAAACACAGGCGTTTTGACCTGCGGGAGCCTCTTGAATTTCAGGAACGCCGCTATCACCCGCCTCTACGCTTCCGTTGACCAAGGACCCGATGACATTCTTAACCATGCCCTCTGCATCGACCGAATAACTTGGTTTGGATAAACTCCCGCCGATTTGCAGAGACGGCGCCAACCCACCGATATTGATAAGCTTGCTCTTGGCAAGAAGCATCATGTTGACCGTTTCGCTGCCTAAATTGACCGAGCCTGTGCCAGCAACCGTTGAAGCGGCGGAATCGATTAAGATGCCGTTATCGTTCAACACGCCATTTTTGGCGATAAAGCGCATCGCAAGACAGTTTAGCGCTGAATCGCCTTTCTTAGCATTGAACAAGGCAGCGAGCAGCGAGGAAATGTTAGACGCGGCTCCTGTCAGGACTTCGCCCTTCCCAGCGGTCACGACGATGACGCCGCCAAGACTGGACGCGATATCATGGGCGCTATTGCCATCGCCCGCGAGTTGGATATTGGCGCTGGCCTTTCCGGTCAGGAAGGGGGACATGCTTCCCAATTGCTGCAGGTCGCCCAAATCGACCTCATCCGCGATCACACCTACGGTGGCATGCGCGGGGTTTTGCGCCGCGTTAAGCTTCACCTGAATTTCGACAGGAGAATCCCCAAGCTTCGCTTTCACGGGAGCTAACGTCAGATTGCCGTTGGACAGAAAAAACTTCGCCTCAATTTGCTTCAGCACAGCCTTGCCGACAGGAAATTCTCCGACCACGACTGTAAGATCGGTATCAACCGCTTTCAACGCCTTTAACGGCAGGGGAGCGTCGCTAAACATGCGTTTTGGTCGAGCCGCTTGCGGTTCCGCAGGCGCAACCGTTTCACTGCTTCCAGTCGTCGCTGTGCCTGTGGTGAAATCTGCCGGATTAAGCGTGTCGCTCTTCAATGCGCCTCGCAGCGTCGGACGTGGCCCGCTCCATATCGCGGTCAGATCGCCCGTGATCTTGGTTTTGCCCGCCGTCACTTCGTAAGCCGCGATGTCGGCCTTGCCGCCACCGATATCAGCTTTGCCCTGCGCCGCCAGATGAATCGTATTAAAGGTCGCGTCAGCGTCAAACGAGAACGGCTCTTTGCTCAACAAATCGGTAATACCTGTTTTAAGGTCGACCGTAATCGGTGCGCCGTTAATATCTCCCGTCAGATTCAGTTCCGCGCCTGCGCCACGCATGCCAAGTTTCAAAGAGGCGATGTTTGCGCTGCTGATCTTGCCGTCCACGCCGCGCAGCGCCAGTTGGCTATTAACGATAGAGAGGCTGTCGATTTTAATGGAAGCGCTAGGACTTGACGAGACCGAGGACGAGGAAGACGCGGCGGGGACGGGTACCGCCGCCTGTAAATTGATATCCCAGTTATGCTGACCCGCCGCATTGGTTTCTAGAAGAATGTCGGCATTTTCAATCAACAAGGCGTTGATCTCAAGACGACGCGCCAAAAGCGGCAGAACATCGAGACCAAGTTCAAGCTTGCCCATGCCCGCCAACATCCCACGACTGCCCCAAGCGGGGTTCGAGATGGACGCATCCTGTATCGAAACCCGCATGCCTTTAAAACCAAGTGAGAAGGCAATGGGGCCATTGAGTTTGACTGTGCGGCCTGTTTTCTTGCTCAATACTTCGACCAGTTGCGAGCGGTATTTGTCGGCATTCAACGTGCCGACGACAAACGCCAATCCGGCGAACGCGATGACAATTAGAGCGATCAGAAGGGTGAAAGCTTTAAGAGGTTTTTTCATAATGGGTCACCAGTTTAGCAGGGACATAATCGTCCCCGCGAAGGGGAGGAAAAAAGAAACTACGCCTCAGAAAAATCGGCGTTGGCGGTTGGGTCAAAACCAAACCATTTCCATGTTTTACGCATCTCCGCGCCCAATGGCGCGGTCACGTCGATTGTCCCGCGGCGCGGGTGCGGGATTATGAGCCGACGCGCATGAAGATGCAATCCCTTGCCCAATTCGTCCAAGGGGAAACCTTCCGGCGCGGGTTTGCCGTAGAGGCGGTCGCCCAACAAGGGCGTTCCGATATGCGCCATATGGGCGCGCAATTGGTGCGTGCGGCCTGTGACAGGCCACATCGCCACGAAGGCCGCCTGAAATTCGGCGCGTTCCATGTTTTGGTACACGGTGATCGCGTTTTTAGCTTCTTCGTCCTTTTTCGTCGCCACAGCCATGGTTTCGCCGTGCTTGACCAGCGCAACGTCAATACGGCCTTTTTCGGGTTTGGGGACGCCCAGCGTGACGCCCCAATAGATTTTCTGGGTCTCGCGGTGGCGAAAGGATTCCGCCAGACGGGCGGCGGCAAAGGGCGTGCGGGCGATCAGCAAGACGCCGCTGGTATCGCGGTCAAGGCGGTGGACAAGCTTCGGCCTGCCGTGTTTTTCGTGAGTGATCGAGGCCAGCATGTGGTCAATGCTGTCGCGCAAGCCTGTGCCCCCCTGCACCGCAAGACCAGCGGGTTTGTTCAAAACCAAAACGTCTTCGTCTTCAAACAAAATCATCTTTTTAATATCGTTGGCATCGCGGGAAGATTTTTTGGCGGTTTCCGCTTGGGGCGGGGCGATGGCCTGTGGCGGCACACGGATTTCCTGCCCCGCCTCCAGCCGCGTCGCGGATTCGGCGCGTTTTCCGGCGACACGAACCTGTCCGGTGCGCAGCAATTTTTGCAATTGGCCGTGGCTTAAGGCGGGGAAATGTCGCTTAAACCAACGGTCAAGACGGATTCCGGCTTCGTCGCCTTCGACCGGATGCATTTGCAGTTTGGACATAAGAAAACCTGTGTTAGAAACTTGGCTTGAACCGTTCAGTTACCATCTTTACCCCCGTTTCGCCAATGACTTACTCATTT
The DNA here is from genome assembly GCA_903920205.1 of uncultured Pseudomonadota bacterium. Classification (GTDB taxonomy): domain Bacteria; phylum Pseudomonadota; class Alphaproteobacteria; order UBA9219; family UBA9219; genus CAIXLI01. The sequence continues at coordinate 3,209 of CAIXLI010000193.1, read as the reverse complement.
CCCCATCGCCATTTGCTTGATACCGATATTCTGTCCCGAACGGATGTCGAGGCCATCCTATCTCTGGCGGCGCGTTATGCCCTGCAAAACAGGAGTCCAGAAAAGAAAATCGACAAGTTTAGGGGAAAAACATCGGTTAATTTGTTTTTTGAGAATTCGACGCGCACGCGCACGTCGTTTGAGATCGCCGCCAAGCGGTTGGGGATGGATGTCGTTAATATTCCCGTTGCTTATAGCTCGACCGCCAAGGGCGAGACTTTGTTGGATACCGCGCTGACTTTGAACGCGATGCAGATCGACACTTTAGTCATCCGCCATGCAGAAGACGGTGCACCGCAGTCGCTTATCCCCCATATCGACGCACATGTCATTAACGCGGGAGACGGCAAACACGCGCATCCGACGCAGGCTTTGTTGGATGCCCTAACCATTTTGCGCCACAAGGGGAAGTTGGACGGGTTGAACGTGGCGATATGCGGGGATGTGGCGCGGAGCCGCGTGGCGCGGTCAAACATTCATTTGTTGAATAAATTCGGCGCGAATATCCGCGTGATCGCCCCCGAATATTTTCTGTCGCCCGATTATAAAGAGATGGGGGTTGAGCTTTGCGACTCTTTGGAAAAGGGAATCAAAGATAGCGATGCAGTTATTATGTTGCGCATTCAGCATGAGCGGGAAGGTCTGGGGTGCAGTTTTTCGGAAAAGGCACAGGATTACATTGCTGCCTATGGGTTGGACCATGCCAAGATGAAAGCCGCAAAGCCGGATGCGATTGTTCTGCACCCTGGCCCCGTTAATCGCGGCGTTGAATTGACGAACGAACTTGCCGACGACCCTCATTATAGCGTGATACGCGAGCAAGTCGAGATGGGCGTCGCAGTGCGGATGGCAGTGATTGATTTACTGCTGTCGGCGTAGGGGGGCGGGATGGCGGTTTTTTTGAATTTATTCCTTCATTGTCATTCCGGAAACCGCGCATTTTGCTCTTCGCAAAATGCGATTTTATCCGGAATCCCATTTGGGTTTCTCGCCACCCAAGAAACAAATGGGATTTCGAATAAAATCGCATTTTTGCAAGGAAGAACAAAAAAGCGATTTTTCCGGAATGACGGTAGGAGGAAAGTGAGGGAGAATGATCTTCGCTCGCCTAGCCTCTTGCCGCACGGACGTGCGGCGCTGGATTCCAGCTTTCGCCGGAATGACGAGGGGGGGCGGGCGTAATGGTTTTTTCCATTTTTGTTGTTTTTCTGTTTTCCTATTTTTTGGGAAGCGTTCCTTTTGGGCTTTTGCTAGCGCGGGTTGCGGGGTTGGGGGATATTCGGGCTATAGGATCGGGGAATATTGGGGCGACGAATGTGTTGCGCACGGGGAATAAGAAGGTCGCGGCGGCAACTTTGCTTTTAGATGGGGCGAAGGGCGCTGTTGCTGTTTTGATTGTTGGAGCTTTTTTGCCCGATCTTGCGGCAGTGGCGGGGTTGGGGGCTTTGCTGGGGCATTTGTTTCCGGTTTGGTTGAAATTTAAGGGCGGCAAGGGTGTCGCCACGGGCATCGGAGTAATAACGGCTTTGGCTTGGCCTGTTGGCTTGGCGATGATGGGAACGTGGTTGGTGGTTGCCAAGCTGTTTCGGATTTCGTCGCTTGCGGCTTTAGTCGCGGTGGGGTTTGTGCCGCTGAATGTGTGGGTTTTTGGGCGAGGTGATTTTGTGCCCCTGCCCCTATCTTTGGTACTTGTCGTGCTGATTTTTTATAAGCACCGCGAGAATATCCGCCGCCTTTTTACCCATACCGAACCAAAGATCGGGGCTTCAAAAAATGGCGCGTCGCCCTCTGAACGAAGCTGAGAAGCGCGATTGGCTGCGTCTGTCCCGTGCCGAGAATGTCGGGCCGATAACCTTTCGTCATTTGTTGCGGCGTTTTGGTTCAGCTCAGGCCGCGCTGGATGCCCTGCCCCTGATGGCAGAGCGCGGCGGCAAAAAGAGCTTTAAGATTCCGCCGCAAGCCCTTATCGACGATGAAATTTCCGGTATTTGGAAAATCGGAGCAAAGCTGATTGGCTGGGGAGAGCCGGATTATCCCAAATCCCTCGCCGCGATTGAAGATGCGCCGCCACTTATCACTGTCCAAGGTCAGATCAGCGTGTTGCATAAACGCTGTATCGGTATTGTGGGGGCAAGGAACGCTTCGCTGAACGGGCGCAAGATGGCGGAAGGTTTGGCGCGAGATTTAGGGCAACAGGGTATTGTGATCACCTCGGGTTTGGCGCGGGGGATCGATACGGCAGCGCATCAGGCAAGTTTAGCGACAGGCACCGTCGCGGTTTTGGCGGGCGGAGTCGATATTGTTTATCCGCAGGAAAATCAGGCTTTATATGACCAGATCGCGGAAACAGGCTGCATTTTGTCTGACCTGCCTTTGGGGCTTGAGCCTTTCGCCAAGCTTTTTCCGCGCCGTAACCGCTTGATCTCAGGTTTAAGTTTAGGCGTTGTCGTGGTCGAGGCTGCCTTGAAATCGGGGTCGCTGATTACGGCGAAAATGGCGCTCGATCAGGGGCGCGAGGTTTTCGCGGTGCCGGGCTCGCCGCTCGACCCGTGCTGTACAGGAACGAATGATTTGATACGCCAAGGCGCGGTTTTGACTGAGAATGCCGCCGATATTATGAATCATATTCATACAGCGCCCCGCTTGCTGGCGGAAACTCCTGCCAACGACTTTGAGGGTTTTGCCGCGCCTATGGACGAAAATACGCTGGCGGCGGCGCGAGCGAATATTCTTGAGAATCTTGGGCATTCGCCTGTTTCAGTGGATGAATTGGTGCGGCAATGCCGCGTGTCGCCTTCCGTTATTTTAACCGTTTTACTGGAGTTGGAACTGGCGGGACGGGTCGAAAGGCAGGCGGGGAATTTGGCGGTTTTGGTGGAGCGGGAAGAAACATAAAGTCCGTTAACTATGATGCTGGCTTGTTGAAAGTATTTCCATTCGTTACCGTCACTTCGAACAGTTGTACGCCTCAGACTGAAGTCGCCCTGATGATTATCAATGTAATTGAGGATTATCTCGTTTGTCACATTCCCGCTGGTCGTGCAGAAGTAGCCGCGGGCCCAGAATGTGCGGCCCCAGTAGCGTTTGCGTAATTCGGGGAACTCCTTCTGGATTTTGCGCGATGTGCAGCCCTTGATGCGCCGCATGTAATCGCTAACTGACACCTTCGG
>CAIXLI010000192.1 GCA_903920205.1 uncultured Pseudomonadota bacterium | reverse complement strand
GTGAGGACAAGCGGTTCATCGACCATCGTCTCACCGCCCCGTCCAGACGGTCTTCCACCAGCGCCATTGCTGGCGCAGGCTGCGGGAGATTCCGCGAATGAGGCGATCCCACAGGTTCATGCCCTTTGCCCCGCTTTATTTTGCTCGGAGGGATGCGGCGTGCGCATGGCCAGCGCGACGAAGGCATCAAGATTACCATTGTGAGCGCGGGCGACAGCCTTGTGATATGTGTCGGCGGCCAGTTCAGCAACTTCGATGGCTTCGTTGTTGCGGCCTTGGCGCACCAGCCTCAATGTCTCGCGTACACAGCGATGCGCCATGTCTATGTAGAGTTGGGAAACAACGGGGATCATTCAATTCTCCTTAGGAATATGGAGTGGAACCTGTCCACCAATTCCCAAGAACCTATCCAAATAGGCATGGTATGTCAAGAAAACGCTTATATATATCCATATTGGATATGCTTATGCCCTCAAAGCCCGCCCCCGCACTATGGCATGTTCTTCAATTTCAGCGTCAGAAACTGGCAATGTGGCCCAAAGCATTTCGAAGGTTTGTTTCAGCCCCTCAGCCAGCATTGGAGATCGCACAAGAAGGATGCGGTTGGCGCTAATCATTTGCGCGACCGATGTTCCATAAACCACCTGAAGAGGAAGCGGTGTAAAATTGGCAGGAATGACGCGCACAAACGCGGCCTCATTTTTCCCTTGGCTAATGGAGCGATATGAAAAACCGTCTTTTTTCAGAAGCAAACAATAATCAACGATTTTTGACTGCAAAGAACATGGAGTATCTCCATACAAAAAAAGAGCCTCCCCGTCTTCCTGCCCGCTCAAATGCGCCTGGATGTCTTCGAACATCTGAGCAATGACAGTCTCTCCCTCCAGCACCAGATGATCGGCCTCCCGCAACGCAACACCCCGCGCACCGATGAACTCTATTTTTTCGGCGAGAAAGGCCAACAAGGCGTTTTCCGTTTTTTGCTGCAGGTTGGTCGTGGTGCCGAGTTCGAATTGGCGGATGGATGTGACAGCCACGCCAGATTCCTTGGCAAGATCATCCTGAGAGATATTCAGGAGTGCACGGGCGGCGCGGAGCTGGTCTGGAGTTAGGGACATTTTATGGTTTCCATATCGTTAATACGCAAACACTGGCTTTTTCATGCTAAAAGTCAAGATTTTTCTTGATTTTTTCGTTAATTTTTGCCATCTTGCGCTTCGCAACTTACAATTTTTTGGTAGCACTCATTCTTCGATGGAAGATATTTATGAGCAATTCCAACGTAATAGTCTCCCTCATATTTGAGGAAATGGCCGAAGAAGAAAACCTCTTTTCGGCCGGACGTACATCTTTCTTGGCGGGGCTATACCCCACAATTGATGAAACTCAGGTAAAGATTCTTGAGGGCATCATTTTTTCGCGCGCGGATAGATTGCATTGCAGCCCGATGCTTTTGCGCGAAGCTTTTATCGATGCATTCAACATTGACGATTTGAATGACCTGCCGCGTCACTTATTTGACGATGCCATACGGCATCTGGCTGGGTTTGTTGGCGCGAACTGAGTTAGCGGCGAACCACAACCAGAAAGCCTAATTTTTCAAGAAATTCTTCCTGCCGGTTAGCGGCTTTGATGACTCAATGCATACCATAAGCGCGCACCAGTTCTTTAAACGTGCCGTTTCGTGGCGGCCGGTCGTTTAGGGTGACGAAAAAGCCGTCACCTATTCAAGGGAGAATGAGTGATGGATAAAACTAAACTGGCCAATCAGATTAAGAAATTCGAGGAATTTCTGATCGTCGATCAAGGGTTGAGTAAAACAACTGTGGGTGGTTATTGCCGAGCCGTGAGCATTGCCTTGCGACGGATGCACAAATTTGTGCCTCAATATGATGACGTGAAAAAGCATCTCTTGTGGATGCATGCAAATGAGTACAGCTACAGCCACATCGTTAATACCAGCTTGGCGATCGAACAATATGCACGTTCCCATGGCATGACTATAAAACTGGGACGCCCGCGCAAACCCACACGGGTTGTGCAGGACATCCTGACGGAATCCGAGGTGTCGCGGCTAATCCAAGCCGCGAAGGGAGTGCGCGAAAAAGCCATCATCTGCCTGCTAGCCTATTCCGGCATTCGCAATAGCGAGCTATGTGGCCTGCGCGTGGAGCACGTGAATCTTGGCGACAACCACATCACCATCAAAGGCGGCAAGAACAACAAAGACCGGCGTACCAACATTGCTGCCGAATGCACCAAGACCCTTATCGACTATCTGGTAGCTTACAAGAGGGAGCCTGAAAGTTTCCTGTTTACAACCATTGTAAACAATAACCGGTTGGCAACCTGCGACACGCGCAAGCTGATAAGAACCGTTGCCAAACGTGCCAATATCGGACGGCGAGTATTCCCGCACCTGTTCCGACACTCGTTGGCAACAAATCTGCTGAACCGAGGCGCGAGCCTGATCATGATAAAAAACCAGCTCGGTCATTCCTTTATCGAGAGCACAATGATCTACGCTACCTCGATGCCGTTCCGCACGCGCTCCGAATATGATTATTTTAAACCGGCGTATATGTGAGGCTGAGCCAAGCAAAGCTTATATGTGGGCGCTTCTGCATGGAGCGTCCCACATATGAGTGCGGGCGATGGCAACGAATGTTCTAATCGACGACGCAGGTGAGCATGTCGTCTACGCGTTCTTTGATTTCCGTTTCCTTCTGTGTGCCGCTCATTTTGCGGCATTTTTTGTAGGTTTTGCACACGACTTTGGCGAGGGTAGCCGGATCAACATCGAAGCCTTTGCAGCGGGTTTGCGCGTAGGTAAGTATTTCGCGCAGAATTGCCTCGTCGACATCGTTGTCGACCGACTTCATGTCCTGCGCACCAAGTTCATCGACCAATGCGGACACGCGGACGTTATAAAACTTCGCCAGCTTTTCGAGCCAGGCGAGGCTGATATTGCGCGTTCCCTTTTCGAAACGCTGAATCGTTTGAGGCGTCACCTTATGCGCTTTGGCGACTTGCTCTTGGGTAAAACCCGCATCTTCTCGTATGGTTTTCAATCGGTTCATCTGCTTCACCCTATCCAATTCGGATTAAGCACCCTATCCGAATTGGATGGTTAATGCAAATAGTTTC
>CAIXLI010000191.1 GCA_903920205.1 uncultured Pseudomonadota bacterium | reverse complement strand
CTTTGCCCTGTGTCACCGCCACGAATTCCGAGGTCGTATTGATGCTGCCGGGCGAGCTGTTGTTAAGGCGAATACCCGTTTGAAGGATCCAAGGTATTGTCTGGAAGTAATAACTCCCGCCAAAGAATAGACTCTGATCCCTGTGCTTATCCATCGCCTTGTATTCGCCAAGGCCGAAGGTCGTGACTAATTGCCGTTGGTCCAACCACTTGCGATTGATAAAAGCGTCGACACGGTAACGCGGCAAGAAATCGCCATTGAAGCCGCCACCTATATTAACCGAGCTATACCAGTTTTCGTTAAAAATATGGGTATTGCCCAGAGCGGCATATTGACCGTTGCTGTTAAATTCGCGCTGATTAAGAAACTCCCCATTCCAACGATTATCCTTATCGGTCTGAATCTCTCCTCTTAAATACTGCCCAAACCAATGACCAAAATTATGAGTCACAAAATGGTAGTTGCCTCCAACCTGAATCTCTCCGGTTGGCTTAAAAACAGCGTCAGGCTCAGGGGGGGAGGCAGGGAGAATATCCGAAAGGGGTTGGGTACCGTCAACGTTGCCGACTAAACTCTCGCCGGTTAACGTCGCGCTAGCGGTGGCGACACTTGCGCACATGCAGCTTGCTAAGAGGAAGACAAGAAAGCCAGTACGCTGCATGGGCATGGTCACTTTCTTGTTGTTTCGCTTCAAAACGTAGGACATGTTGTGCAGATGGTCAAGCGAACAGCAAAGTTACCGCGATTTAAATGTGATATCCTTTTAAGAAAAGGATGCGGAAGCCTTGTGATAACGGTATTTCCCGTAAACAATCAGTCTGATGCTCAAAGACATCCCTCAACAGAAGGGGGCCAAGATGATCGTCTCCTATGACTTGGACCATTCCTCTACTCACGGATATTCTATTCTCGCGATTGACGATTCTGGGGCGGTGTTTCCCATCAAGCATCTCGATAACGCCGAAGAAGCAGAAAAATTCTTACAAGAAAAACTGAATGAGCTTGCCGTAAAATTGCACCAAGCCCCTTAGATGCCCATCACATAAGCTCTGTCGGCCTCAAAAACAACCTCGCACATGCTTACAAATATGCATCAGGCTCTGTTGCGCCAACGCTCCGCGCAAGGTCATCAACAAAAAAATGGGCGCGGTTAGCCGTCCTTCACAGCTGTAATGATTGCTGCGGCTTCAAAAGCAAGAGGCTCTGCCGTGATATGAAAAAAACGATTTTTTTCTAATGTTTTTTTCAGTTTCTCGCCCCAGTTTGTTTCTTTCAAGAGAGCAGGCAGCTCATGAAAGGCGACTGCCCATTCGGGATATCTCCACGCCCCGTAGGTTTGCAAAAACTTGAAGTGAAGTTTCCAAAGTTGGGCATAAGCTGGATTAGTGGGATAGGTGAGCTCGTGCATGATGAGGACCCCGCCTATACAAAGCATGCCTCTTGCGTTGGCAACCAAACGATCAAGCTCCGCGTACTTAGCCAGATAAGCAGAGGTTATGCAGTCAAAAGCATCTTTTTCAAGAACAACATCTTCCGCACGCCCTAAAATAAATTCAACATTGCCCACATGAAGGTCTTTGGCCTTTTGTCGGGCTATGTTCAGGTAGTCATTATTCAACTCGACTCCGATGACGTGGCAATCAGGGAATCTTTGGGCAATTTTGAAAGTTAGAATGCCGGTGCCGCAGGCCTGATCCATGATTTGCTTTGAACCTTCGGGGATTTTTTCAAGGATCCTTTTTTTCCACCAACGATCAAAACCCAGCGAAGAAAAGTTAGCTATACGATCATACGTGGCGCCGTTGCCTGCAAAGAATCTCTTTGCTGTTTCCGTTCCAGATATCGTTGCCATGATGTTTCCATGCTTTCTTTCAAGAGATGTTTGGAGCGGACAAATAGGCATTGAGCTGCTTGATTCATCTGCCTACTTGTTAGAGGAACGTTTGAAAGGAACTTTTTCCCCTCCTTCCGCGCCGCCGAAAGACCAATGGCGATAGCCTGCTCACGGCTTCTTACCGGCCCTCCTTTTCCGCCCTTACCGCTTTTAAGCGTGCCTTTGTTAAATTTATACATTTCATTTTCTACATCCTTTGAAGCACTGGGAGAGTATTTGCGTGACATAGTTTTCCCCTGTTGACTAGTGGTTGATAAATTCAATACGGGCAATAAGGGTGATGCTCTGGTTTATCTTTTCATGACCAAAACCAAATTATTTGATGAACGTCAAATCGGCGACTTCAAACCGGAGCACACTAAGTTCTTATCGCCGCAAGGCTAATCAGCGACTTCAAGTATGGAGTTTATCAATGACTCAATCAAAAGTTTGCGCCGCTCTCGCGATAGTGAGTCTGGCGATGTGCATGACAATAAGTGGTTCGCTCGATGGCTTCACGTCTGCCGCCGCGTTCGCGCAGGAGGCGGGAGAGCCTGCATCCCTATCCCCGGATAATACCGGGATTAATAAGCGTGATCGATCCAGTCAGGAACAAACGGCCGATCAAGCAGGAGAGAATATGACGGATCGCGATGTCATGCAAAAAATACGCAAGGCGGTGATCGCCGACAAATCTCTTTCCAGCTACGCCCACAACATCAAAATTATCTCGAAAAATGGTCAAGTTACGCTTAAAGGACCAGTTCGCTCGGTTAAAGAGAAGAAAATCATCGGAGCTATAGCAGTTGATGTCGTCGGTGCCGACAACGTCATAAATCATCTCTTGGTTAAAAGAGACAAGCACGTCAATTAGCAACCACGAGCCTTAAACCCCTTTCCTCTCACTTATAAGGAGCTAACATGTCCAACGATCACACAGCGGCCTTCGGTATTTTTTCTACGCACGCGCAAGCGGAAATCTGCATCAACAGTTTGATAAACGCAAACTTTAGCAAAGACGATATCTCAGTTCTTCTTACTAACCCCGATACGACAAGACAAATGGCGATTGAAAAGAACACCAAAGCGCCTGAAGGCGCAACCACCGGCGCAACGACCGGCGGGGTCGTCGGCGGAGCTTTGGGGTTGCTTGCGGGCATAGGGGCGCTTGCCATTCCCGGCCTTGGGCCTTTTATCGCGGCAGGGCCGATCATGGGTGCGCTCGCTGGCGTAGGGGCTGGTGCGGCTGCCGGAGGCATCATTGGAACGCTGGTGGGTATGGGAATGCCGGAATACGAGGCCAAACGTTATGAGGGTCATGTGAAAAACGGAGGCATTCTCATCTCCGTTCACTGCAAAGATTCTGATTTTGTTACTCAGGCAAAAGACATCCTTAAACGCAGCGGGGCAGAAGATATTTCATCTACCGGGGAATCTGCTGGAGATTCTGCTGGAGATTCTGCGCTTAGAAAGACCAGCTAATCGACGTTGTTTCGTTGATGAGTTCATGCGCGGTCTATGCGGATCATTTGCGAATAACGGTGGCTTTGTGCAGATAACTAACACGTTGGGAGGTCAAAATGGGACGCGGTATTCTTCTTTGGCTTTTGGGCGTGCCAATTCCGGTAATCATTCTGCTTGCCTTATTTTGGCGTTGATCGCTTGACGCAAAGGAATCTGGACATGCAAAATCCTTCTTCGCCAGATCGTAATGAGACGTGCAGTGCCGATGTTCTCTATCATGAAGGGGATGCGTCTTCTGCCGTTTCGTGGGCGGCAATAGTGGCAGGAGTGTTTGTCACCGTAGCCTTCTCACTTATGCTTGTCGCTTTCGGTGCAGGTATACCATCATGTTCATACTTCAGGACTTGATGCGGCACAGCACCGTATCGGGGCCGGGTTGTGGGGTGGCCTTCGGCCCCGACGTGACGGTAGAGAGCACGAAGCTTCACATGCTGAAGTCCGATGCATGAAACATTTTGCCCAGCGCAGCACTTGTCTCGAACTCATGGATGCCGAGCCTTACAGCTTCGAACAATTCAGGAATTATCTTCAGGATCTTGAGCGCGTTAACGCATGGACGTTGGCCTACAGGCCCACGTTGTGCTGGTTGAAACGCTCACTGGCCAACATAAATCCAACGCGCTCCATATCAATTCTGGACGTTGGAAGCGGCAACGGCGACATGCTGCGCCATGTCTGGCGGTGGGCAGAAAAACGGGGCATTAACGTTAAACTTATCGGGGTCGATCTCAATCCTTGGTCAAAGAAGTCCGCCGAACAAGCGACTCCTCCCAACGCCCCCATACGCTTTGAAACCGCAAATATCTTTGACATCGCCCCCTCTCGCCATTTTGATTTTATTATTAGCTCCCTTTTTACACATCATCTCACCGATGCGGAGAATGTGCGATTTATGCGCTGGATGGATGAACGTGCGATGCAAGGTTGGTTTATTAACGATCTGCATCGCCACCCGTTGCCCTACTATTTTGTGAAATATGTTGCCCGCCTCTTGCGCCTAAATCCCTCGGTACAGAACGACGGCCCAATTTCCGTTGCGCGTGCCTTTATGGCGGCGGACTGGCAACGTTTTCTGGACGATGCGGGCATTCATGCCGCGAAAAAAGGAATAAGCTGGTTCTTTCCGTTCCGATATTGTTTGGCGCGAAACAAACCGTAAAGATAAGAAACAACGAAAAGCATAGAAACCAATAGCCATAACATGGCCATAAAAAACGAAACGATTAGATAAATGTCAAATCAGCGCTACGAGATTGATGTATCCAAAATTTGAAATTGGTGGAAAATCTTGAGGAGATCAGTCATGGGCAGCACTGCTGACAGGATAAAAGACATTGGGCCGCAACCGCAATCGTTCGATATTGAACGCGCGACGAAGGAAAATACAAATTACCGTTCAGTCGCCTGGAGCGGGCGGTACCTGCAAGTGACGCTGATGTCGATCCCCGCTGGCGGAGATATTGGCCTTGAAGCGCATCCGGAGACCGATCAGTTCCTGCGCCTCGACGCAGGCAGCGGTCGAGTGCAGATGGGAGCCACAAAGGACAAACTGACTTTCGACAAGGAAGTTTCAGACGGCTGGTGCGTCCTCGTTCCGGCAGGGACCTGGCACAACATCACCAATATCGGCGCGACGCCAATGCAGGTCTATGCTATCTACGCGCCCGCCCATCACACGCCCGACAAGGTGCAGGCGACGGCGGCGGCGGCCAAAGCTGACAAAGACGACGAGCCAGCGGCCTGGTCAGTTCAGCCAAAACATGAGCCCGATAAACACGGGTGACCAGATTGATTTGCAAGAACGGGGTAAATACCTGTCAAATACTGTTGTCTTGCCCTGCGCATAGTCCGCGCAAAAATAGATCGTGCCCTGATTATTCCGACAACCGATCATCAGTTATAGGGACTGGGGGGTGCCTCATAACACATTGAAGACAAAAGAAACTTGTCGGAAAAAATGGGGGATTTGCTGGAAATCCCGCACAACAGCCCCACACGCAAATCGGTGTGCTTTTGCCGTACATGAGGATAAGCCTCTGAAAATATTGGTCGGGGCAGCGGGATTTGAACCCACGACCCCCAGTCCCCCAGATGCGTGACAACTTATATTTATCAAAGAGGTTGGGCAGTTTTAGGCCTTTTGGGACGTCAATGTTTATTGGGGTTTCTAGAAAGCCTGCCCAACTAATTTTGTGTAATTTATCAGCATTTAAACAACTTTGATTTATATAATGTGTCCAAAGAGCCCCCAATTATTGGAATTAATAAAAAATTAATTTATGGATTGTCAATTAGTCGAGCAAATTATAATAATGCGTCTACCTGTAAGTGCGGCAAACCACCGTTTTGCCTAGGAATTGAAATGAACTCTACAAGCTCGAAACTGCATTTTTCGCTTCCTCCCATAACTGAAGCTATAATTGCGTTTCAATTCGCCGAGCCTGTTGCGGATCGATGGATACAAAAACTCCCCTTAAAATTAAAAAAAGAATACGCAACAAAAGTAACGTTAAAAAATTACTCAGTTAGTATTGATGCCGCTCCCTCGGGCGAAGATGCTTCATCTATTAAAGTAGAAGATTTGGGTTTGAGATTAGCTAGTAATGACCAAACCAATTTACTTCAAGTCGCTCCCACCTTTATTAGCTTTCATAGGCGCGCGCCTTACATCGACTGGGAAGATATATTGGCTTCGGCGCAGAATGGCTTGAGCATGCTTGACCAGATAGCAGGCAGTGTTCCTTTAAAAAGTATTGCAACGCGTTATTTAAACAGGATCGATATTCCATTCGAGAATGCTGAAAAGAAGAGCATTGAGTTCGAGAATTATTTTAGTTTGTATTCGATTACACCATCTAGCTTCGAGCCAATGACTATGTCACACACAGCTTGGTCTCGAACGTTTGAAGACCTGACAAATGGCTATCGATATACAATCAATTTTTCATCTACCCCTCCCGTTATTTTGGATCATCACTCTTTTATCTTGGATATTGAAGTTTCGTCGACTGGGCTGATATCAGCAAAAAGGGGCGATCTGTGGCCAATGCTCGAAAATTTTAGACGTGAAAAAAATCGCGCTTTTTTGGCGTGCCTAACGCCTGCAACAATCGGCTTATTCAAATGACCTCCTTACATTCAACATATAGCGAAGACCTTTTTAACCTCAGCGAGGGGGAAAGTGGGTTTGAGTATTATAAAGATTATAAAGCTCATGCCGTTAAAGTTTTCGGAGTAATAACTGGGACTAACGTTGCTCCTTCCACTTTGGATAGCTCCGAAGCGGGCAAAAATGAATTAACTTTAAAAATTGGCTCTTCATTATCGCTCGGGACGATTGATAGTATTGGCTTAGGATTACACGCTGGCCCAATGGCGGGAGGGTGGTCTCGTCTGCTAGCGCATGGAGACATACAACATACGTCACCAATGCCAGGCCGATTAGCTGATAAGACTGAAGTAAGCGTACAAATTGGTCCACCTGAGTTAATTTGGTCTGGAGATACAAACGCGCAAGACGAGGCGGGTTGGACCGAACGAGATAAAGAAAAAAATAAGGTTAATAATAATCTAGCTGAATTGAAAATTTTTTATTCCAACATTGCTCGCTACCAATCTATGAATTGGCGAGCTCATATATTTCATGAACTAGATAGACTTTTGCGATTTGATGCATGGGGACCTGAAGCAGCACTTGTAAAAACAGCATCGTTTGTTTCTTTCTCAAAGTTCTTAGTGTTTGCTCAACCTGAAAGGTTGCCCGGTATGGCAGTTTCTGTTGACGGCAACATTACGGCAGGATGGAAATCAGATGAACGAAGCGTAGTGGTGGAATTTAAGCTTGGAGATATGGCATCGGCACTCGTCGTAAAAGTTACTACTAGAGGCAAGCAAAAGGCGGCATGGCAAGGAAATGTTGGATCGCTGAAAGATTTCTTAAGTGCATTCGGAAATTGGGACTGTTTAAATGAGAAAAAAATCACAACTTAAACAAACTCCGAGGGCGCTTCTTCCAGACCCGGACCACATTGCTCGCTTCTGTCATCACCAGCGAATTTTGCGTGATCCTGCAGATGGAAAACTTATTTCCATCGTCGACGCGTTCAAATTAAGACCGGGCGAGGGAGAATTGTCGGTTGAGCATTATGAGAAATTGGGGAATGACTTTCGATCATGTATGAAAGGTGCTGCTGCAGTTTTCCGCTTTAAAATCAAATTTAGTCCAGTAACGCTCGATAGTATGGTGAGCATCCTAAATGTTGGAGAGGTAGGAAAAATTGGCAAAGCAGCCAGCAAGCCGCTTAAAATAAGAGATAAGTCGTAACTGCCTAGCCGTACCGAGTGAGTCTGGCGGGTCACAGGCTTAAGTTAAAGGGAGG
>CAIXLI010000190.1 GCA_903920205.1 uncultured Pseudomonadota bacterium | reverse complement strand
TTCACGGCGTCACCGCAATACAAATCTACCGCTTGCCTCCCTTTAACTTAAGCCTGTGACCCGCCAGACTCACTCGGTACGGCTAGGCAGTTACGAAAGATTATTACATTTGCGTTGCGATTTTCTTGACAGGAGAGCCGGTTATCCCTATTTTGCCGCCTCCCATCGGGGTTTCGAGAAAAAGTAAGGAACGTGTTATGAAAGTCTCCAATTCGCTGAAGGCCCTGAAAAAGCGCCACGCCAATTGCAAAGTCGTGCGCCGCAAGGGCCGCACCTATGTCATCAACAAAACCAATCCCCGCTTCAAAGCGCGTCAGGGATAATTCTTTGACGGTTTGAACGACATCATCCGCTGTCGAAATCGACGCGCAAACCGAAAGGCTTGCGCGTTTTTTCGTGTTTGGGGTAAGTCGTTATGGGGATGAAAGTATTTTAACCATAAGCTGGCATGGACTTACTTTCAAAAAAAATGTAGTATCGTTATCGTTCATCCTATCGTGTTTTAAGAGGAGACAAAATGAGCATCGCCAAGTTTTTCCGTGAGAACAAAAAAGTTATTTTCAGCCTCGGGGTCGGGCTTGGGCTTCTCGGTGGCATTGCCGGAGATCGTGTATACGATGCCATGAAAAATGGCCCCAAAGAACGGGTTGCGCACGATAAGGCTTTTGCAGCCTTGTGCCAGAAAATCACAAAACATCCCAAGGTGACCATTGCTTCTGAGGATGTATGGCTTGAAGAAAGAGATCTATTCAAAGAGACCTTTCACAGAAAACAAAAGGTTGGCTCTGAAATCGGGACAAGAAACTCCGATGGGACCTTCACGCTCTCTTACCACGAGGATGGTAAAAAGGAAGAGCCTGATGGCATTCTCAACCCTAAAAAGGGACTGCTTCTGTCGAATGGAAGCTATTCAAAAGCCTTTACTCCCTAAAAGACTAACTAACCTCACTTCACCGCCGCCGCGTCGATTCCGGCTTCTGCCGCCACCGCCGCCTCAATCGACAGAGCATCGAGCGAGCCTTTGATCCCCGCTTTGACCATGCGGGCGCAGGCGTGATCGAGGGCGAGGATCGATTTGTCGGGGTTGTTGCGGTTGCGGATATAGCGGTCGGTCAGCTTCACAACGCGTGCGCAGGCATCCTGAGAAATCTCGATGCCATAGTGTTTCTCGAAATTGCTCTTCATATTCATCAAAATCGTCACCGTCATCGCCGCATCCGGCGTATTGAGGATGATTTTCTGAAACCGGCGATCAATCGCAGGTTCGATCGTGACATAGTCTTGGTATTCTTCGCGGGTTGTCGCCCCGATCACATACAAATCGCCTGCGGTCAGATAGGGCTTCATCAAATCGGCGATGCCCGCATAGCTCGACGCCTTAAAGGCGATCATCAATTGGTGAATTTCGTCGATGCAGAAAACAACCGGCGGACCCAAACGCGCCGCGTTGCGTTCTGCCACGCCTTTGATAATCGGGATCAAACGGCCTTCCAAATCGGCGCGGGATTGCGACCCCGCCCCGATCATCGACATTTCCAATTCAATAATGCGCGCGCCCCTCAACATCTCGGGGACTTTATTTTGCGCAATCCACTGCGCCAAGCCGATAAAAAGCGCGGTCTTACCGACGCCCGCGCCACCCAACAGCATGATGTTTTTGCGCAAGCGCTGTAGCAAAATCAACGTCATCTGATCAATCTCGGTATCGCGGCCCGAAATGGGGTCGAATTTTCCAGCGCGTTCCTGCGCCGTAATGTCGCGGGTATAGCGCGTCAGAAGGCCTTCAAGCTCCCCATCGGAGATAACAAAAGACGGTTTGGCGATCATGAATTTAAAGATTCCTCCCAAACGGCGCGGATCGCCTGCGGATCAACGTCGCGGTGAATGACGGCATTCCCAATGCCATGGGGTAAGACCAACGTAATCTTGCCGCCCGTCGACTTTTTATCGTGCCGCATCAGGTCGATCAAACGGTCGATGTCATAGGCGAAGGGCGGCGGCGTGACAGGAAGTCTCACGGCCAGAAAATGATTGCGGACGTCGTTATAGTCATGGCGGAAGCACAGCCCCAGCTTCGCCGATAAGCTAAACGCCATCAACGTGCCGATAGAAACGGCTTCTCCGTGAACAAGCACAGAACTAAATCCTGTCGCGGTTTCCAGCGCATGGCCGAAAGTGTGCCCCAGATTTAGCAGTGCGCGGCTGCCTGTTTCACGTTCGTCATTGGCGACAATCTTGGCTTTGGCGGCGCAGCTATAGCTGATTGCGTGAATTTGCGTTTCATGGTCGCCGTTCAACAACTGCCCGCCATGCGTGACGCACCAACGGAAAAAAGAAGGATCGCCGATCAACCCGTATTTAACGACTTCAGCATAACCGGCACGGAACTCCCGTTCCGCCAGCGAGTCGAGCAATGTCACGTCGATCAACACAAGCCGGGGCTGATAAAAAGTGCCGATGGTATTCTTGCCATAAGGCGTATCAACGCCCGTTTTGCCACCAACCGAACTGTCAACCTGCGCCAAAAGGGTCGTCGGTATCTGCACAAGGTCAAGCCCGCGCATGACCAGCGACGCGACAAGCCCGCTAATATCGCCAACAACGCCTCCGCCCAAAGCGACGATCAACGTTTTCCGGTCGACGCCAACGGCCAGCATAGAATCCGCAAGCGCGCCTATCTGGGAAAGGTTTTTACTGCCTTCACCGGCCGGAATGACAAAATTTTTCAAAACCGTATGTCCGCCTGCGGTCAGGATGGCTTCCAGCCTTGCCCGATACAAAGGATCGACAATGGAATCGGACACGATGACACAACGACGCGCGCCTAAGCGCTGGCGGATCAGCGTCGCGGCTTCCGTCAAGATACTTTGGCCTATCACGATGTCATAGGCTGGCGTCGGCGACGAGGCAGAAAATTCGACCGAGATGACCTTGCCGGAAACGAACCGCGCTTGCTCTGCGATGTCAAGGGGGGGCGGGGCCATCAGACAATCAACTCCTCAGCTTTGACGCGGGCAGAAGCATCGGCCTCCGCCAGCACAGCGAGGTCGGTCAACGACGTGGTTTCCGTCGCCCGTAAAACGGTTCCGACAATACGTTCGATGTCTAAAAAACCGATGCGCTTGTCCAAAAAGGCTTGAACGGCGACTTCGTTGGCGGCACTCATCACAGCGGGGGCTATGCCGCCCTTTTCCATCGCTTCTTGGGCAAAAACAAGCGCGGGGAATTTCTTGGGATCGGGATTTTCAAACGTCAATTGCCCAATCTTCGCCAGATCAAGCTTCGGCACTGGCGTTTCCATGCGTTCAGGCCATGCCAAACAGAACCCAATCGGCGTGCGCATATCGGGCGACCCCAATTGCGCCAGAACCGAACCGTCACGATATTCGACCATGCTGTGAATGACGGATTGCGGATGCACCAAAACGTCGATTTGCTCACGCGGCATGCAAAACAGGAAATGCGCTTCGATAACTTCCAGCGCCTTGTTCATCAAAGTCGCGCTGTCGATGGAAATCTTCGCGCCCATGCTCCAGACGGGATGCTTGACCGCTTGTTCGGCCGTCATCTTGCCCATCTCTTCCCGCGACAGCGTACGGAAAGGCCCGCCGGATGCCGTTAAGATTAAGCGGGCAATGCCTTCGGGATGCTCAAAATCGAAGACCTGATAAATGGCGTTGTGTTCGCTGTCGACGGGCAACAAAGTCGCGCCCGCTTCGGCGACCAACCTCATCATCAAAGGCCCCGCGCAAACCAGCGTTTCCTTGTTTGCAAAGGCGATAGTGCCCCCGCGACGCGCAGCGGCAAGCGTCCCGGGCAAGCCTGCCGCGCCGACAATCGCCGACATCAACCAATCGCTCTCGATCTGTGCCGCCTCGACCACGGCTTGCGCGCCAGCAGCGACGTCAGTATCGGTTCCGGCAAGGGCGTCTTTAAGTTCCTGATAGCGGCTTTCATCGGCAACGACAGCCAAGCGAGCATTCAGCAGCCGCGCCTGTTCTGCCAAAACAGAGACATTCTTATTGGCGGTCAAGGCCACCGTTTCATAGGCATCGGGGTCGCGCGCGATAAGGTCTATCGTTTGTTGTCCGACTGAGCCGGTTGAGCCCAGAATGGCTATTTTTGCGCTGCGCAGGAACGGGGCGGATCTGTTGAACGGAACTCATCACCTTTACTCTCCTTACCACCAAACGATTTACCACCAGCTGATTTGCTCGCCAATCGCCGCCTGGAACAAGAAGGCGAAGACGCCCGCAAAAACCAGCCCGTCAATGCGGTCAAGAACGCCCCCGTGTCCCGGGATTAAATCGCCGCTTTCCTTCACGCCCGAACGCCTCTTGAAATAGGATTCAAACAAATCGCCCAATTGCGCGACACAAGCCAGAACCGGCGACAAAGCAAGCGCCACCACCGGATGCCTCGCTCCCAGCCAATATGCCGCAAGGTAGCCCAGAATAACGGCCAGCGCCATACCGCCGAATAAGCCCGACCATGTTTTTTTGGGGCTAATGGCGGGGGCCAGTTTTGCCCCCCCGACCACGCGCCCAAAAACGAAAGCACCGATATCCGTGCTCCACACCGTCACAAGAAGATAAAAGACCAGCCCCGCGCCATAGTCAGGCGTGTCGCGCAAAGCCAGAAAAGCCAATCCGCTCCCCCCCATATAGGGAATACCCAAGGCGATCCACCCCGCGCGCTCGTCATGGTCACGCACCGCCAGCAAAAACAGCACAAGCGTAAAGATCACGGCCAGCATGGCTCCGAACGAGGCCGAAAAGAGAAAGCCCCCCGCCATAAGCGCGACCAGCATGGCGCAAGCCGCGCCCATCGTTTGCGCCCGCGCCTTGGGGGCGACAAGCCGCATCCATTCGTAAAGCCCCACCGTCACCGCGCCCGTCATCACGGCTCCGAAAACCGCCCCCCCCCAATAAACCGCCAGCAAGACGGCAGGCGCCATAATCGCCGACGATATGACGCGCAAGCGCAGGTTGGCGGTGTCAAAACGTTGAAAGACGGGGGGAAGGCTCATAACGCTCCACGTCAAGAATGGTCAAAAAAATCAGTTAACAAAGATTTAGCACAAGTGCCGTGGCTTATGTAAGCCCCCTTGATCCTGCGATTTTTCCCCTCCTTCGTCAAACAAGAAAGGAAACAGTGCTCATGGACAAAACCGCTCTCGTTGGCTATCAAAGAGCGTCCGTATTTCCCCTCTTGCTCAAAAGGTAAAAACATGGGTGTTCAGAAAAAGAATCTAGCGCCAGGCGTTGTCTGGGGGGATTCATACGAACAGCTTATCGCCGCCTGCAAAGAAGGCGGCTACGCTCTCCCTGCCGTAAATGTCATCGGCACCAACAGCATCAACGCCGTTCTTGAATCCGCCGCGCGCAACAAGGCCGATGTCATCATCCAATTATCCAGCGGCGGCGCCCAATTTTTCGGCGGTCCCGGGATTGAAGACTCCCTTAAAGCCAGAACGCTAGGGGCCGTCTCTGCGGCACAGCATGTCCACCTTATGGCGAAACAGTACGGAGTTTGCGTCGTCCTCCATACAGATCACGCGAACAAGTCCCTTGTTCCTTGGGTAGACGCCATGATCGACCAAGGGGTCGCCCATTTTAAAAACAAGGGTCGTCCCTTGTTTTCGTCGCACATGCTTGATTTATCCGAAGAATCTTTGGCGGATAATCTTGCGGAATGCCGCCGTGTTTTAGAGCGGCTTGCCCCACTAGGCATGGGCCTTGAAATCGAGCTTGGCGTTACTGGCGGCGAGGAAGACGGCGTCGGATCCGAAGATTTGTCCGCCGCAAACCATGCGCGTCTTTATACCCAACCCGAAGACGTTTTGCGCGCCTTTGACGCATTGCGGTCAGTCGGGCATTTTTCGGTGGCGGCCTCCTTCGGCAATGTGCATGGCGTCTATGCGCCAGGCAATGTTAAGCTCCGCCCGGAAATTCTCGAGGCCTCGCAAGCCCTCATTCAAAAGCACCACGGCATAGCGAAAGCGGTCAATTTCGTCTTCCACGGCGGTTCAGGATCGGACAAGAAAGACATTGAAGACGCTATCAGCTACGGCGTTTTCAAAATGAACATAGACACAGATACGCAATTCGCGTTTGCGCACGGCATCGGGGATTATGTCACGAAAAACCCCGAAGCTTTCCGTTCGCAGATTCATCCTGAAACGCAAAAGCCGCTGAAAAGCCTCTACGATCCGCGCAAATGGCTTCGTGCGGGCGAAAAGTCGATGGGCGTTCGCCTGGACGAAGCGTTCAAAGACCTCGGCGCGACAGGCCGAAGCCTTGCACACTAAACGCTCAAAAGGAAAAACGATGTTCATTCAAACCGAAGAAACGCCAAACCCCGCGACGATGAAGTTCCTTCCCGGACGCGAGGTTTTGGGGCGAGGGACTTTGGACATCGTTTCTCCTGACGCGGCGGGTCAATCGCCGCTGGCGCACAGCCTGTTCGGCATCGACGGCGTGCGCGGTGTTTTTCTGGGCGGTGATTTTATCGCTGTAACCAAAGCCGAGGACAAAACGTGGTCTGTCATGAAGCCCCCCATTCTGACGGCCATTATGGATCATTTTTCATCCGGCAAACCTGTTCTTACCACAAATTCCACCGAAGAATCAGTGACGTATGCGGATCCCGTGATCGCTAAAATCCGTGATCTGCTTGATCATAAAATTCGACCCGCTGTAGCGCAAGACGGCGGCGATATCGCCTTTCGCGGTTTTGAAGACGGCGTCGTTTATGTGACTTTGAAAGGGGCCTGCGCCGGATGCCCCAGCGCGACCATGACGCTGAAGGCGGGCGTAGAAAACATGCTGCGCCACTATGTGCCGGAAGTGCGCGAAGTCCGGCAAGTCCGTTAAGTGCTTATCCTCGCCCTCGACAGTTGCGGCGCTTCCTGCGGCGCGAGCGTCTGGCAAGACGGGCGCGTGTTAGCGCAAGCGCAAGAACGCATGCAGCGCGGACAGGATGCGCGGTTGATACCGATCATTGTCGCGGTTATGGCGCAAGCAGGACACAATTTTTCCGATCTCGATAAAATAGCGGTGACGCGCGGCCCGGGCAGTTTTACCGGCGCGCGCGTAGGCTTGGCAACGGCACGGGGCATCGGCCTAGCAGCAAACAAGCCCGTTATCGGCATTGATCGTTTTTCAATCTACAGGTTGCTATGCGCGGTAACAGACAAAAATCTTTTGGTCGTCATTGAATCCAAACGGGCGGAATTGTTTTGTAAATTCTTTCCGGCGGAGGGGGCGGCGCAGGACGCATGCATGATGACTGAGGCGGAAATTCAAACTTTCCTGACCGATCATCCCGATACCGTTATCGCGGGCGACAACGCAACGCCGGAAGAGGATATTCTCGCCGCTTGCGCCCGCCTGGCGGCAGAGGCTGAAGTCCATCATCCCGATTTCCTGCCGCGCCCACTTTACCTACGTCCGCCGGACGTAACAGTGGCAGCAAGCGCTCGCGCCTCCTAGGCTATTAATCCTTATCGAACAACGCCGCAAGTTGTTCCGTCATGACGGGCGCAAGCTGTTCCATATCGCCTATCGTCACGGCGCGGCGGTAATAGCGCGTTACGTCGTGGCCTATGCCGATGGCGGCAAGTTCGATATCGGTGTGGCCTTCGATCCATCCGATGGCGGCGCGCAGATGTTGTTCCAGATAATTCCCCGGATTGACTGATAAAGTGGAATCATCGACGGGAGCGCCGTCGGAAATCACCATCAGTATTTTGCGCTGTTCCGGCCTCGCCAATAAACGCGACGCCGCCCACAGCAAAGCCTCGCCGTCGATGTTTTCTTTCAACAGCCCCTCGCGCAGCATCAACCCCAGATTCTTCCGCGCGTGCCGCCAAGGCTGGTCGGCGCTTTTGTAGATAATGTGGCGCAAATCGTTCAAGCGTCCTGGCAAAGGGGGCTTGCCCTCCTTAATCCACGCATCGCGCGACGACCCGCCCTTCCATGTTCGCGTAGTAAAGCCAAGAATTTCTGCCTTCACGCCACAGCGTTCCAATGTACGCGCGAGAATATCGGCACTTGTCGCCGCCAAGGTAATCGGCCTGCCGCGCATCGAACCGGAATTGTCCAACAGCAGCGTCACAACGGTATCGCGGAAATCCATCGGCTTTTCACGCTTATAAGACAAAGCATGCGTCGGCGAAATCACGATACGCGCCAAGCGTGAGGCGTCCAGCAAGCCTTCCTCCAAATCAAATTCCCAATGCCGCGTTTGCTGCGCCATCAACCGCCGTTGCAAGCGGTTTGCCAAGCGCACAATCAACGATTGCATGGAGCTAACCTGACGGTCGAGCATCATACGCAACCGCGTCAATTCCTCAACGTGGCACAAATCCGACGCTTCGACGACCTCGTCGAATTGCGTGGTAAAGGCGCGATAGGTCGTGACGGGCGCATGAATGTCTTCGGTCTGGCTGGCATGCTGATCGTGGGCGGAAGAATCGCCTTCCTCGCGGGGGCGTTCGTTCTCGGGCTGGTCATCGCCCGCTTGGTCGCCGTCTTGCGTTTCTTCGCCTTGATCGGAAACGCCTTGGCTTTCCTGGCTTTCCTTCTGTTGTTCTTCGTCGTTTCCGCTTTCTTCGGCGGGCGCGACTGTTTTCTTTTCCGCCTCGTCGTCTCGTTCGTTGTCGCCGTCGGAATTTTTGTCGAGCGCAGAAATCAGGCGCAACGCCTCGGCAGCAAAGGCTTTTTGATCGCTTAGCAGCAAGGCCAATTTCTGCAGACGTTTTCCTATGCGCTCTTCGATGAAAGGACGCCAGAATTGAGCGGCGGTTCCGGCCTCCTGCGGCAACGGCTTGCCCGTGAATTTCTCCCACGCCACAAGACGCAAAGCCTGCGGCAAAGGTCTTCCTTTTTTCAGCATAGCGAACAGAGCTGCCTCGCGGCGGCTTTCTTCGTCCATCATCGCCGACAGATTAAGCGCGACCCCCGTCATGCTCGACCCCATCGCTTCGCATCGCGCTTGCTCCAACGCGTCGAAGACAGCGGCGGCATCAACGTCCGTCGGCGCTTTGGCTTTGTGAATACGCGGGTTGTGATAGCGCAGGCGCAAGGCCGCCGCATCAGCAGAGCCGCGCGTAAAACCACGATCGGCTTGCGTCATTGTCGGCGGCGGCTCGGGAAGCTGAATGCGCGTATCACTGCCCGGCGCATGCGCATCGGTAAATCCGACTTCAAGCTCAGCCTTATGCCCTATCGCCTTGACGGCGACGGCAATGGCGCGTTTGAACGCATCGACGGAAAGAACGGTCATTTCTTTTTCTTGCTCTAAAAGACGCATTATTGCCTCACTATGGGACAGCTTGACAGCGCGTTCAATAGGGCTACGCTTCCACGCCTTCCTCCGGTCTTCTTGAAAGGAACCCCCATGCTCGAAGCCCTCGGTTATGCGGCGCTTGCCGCCAAAGCACCCCTTATTCCCCATTCTTTCCAACGCCGCGAGCCGCGCGAGCATGATGTCGTGATCGATATCAAATATTGCGGCGTATGCCATTCGGATATTCATCAAGTCAGGGACGAATGGGGCGGATCGATCTTTCCGATGGTGCCCGGGCATGAAGTTGTCGGCGTTGTCTCCCGCGTCGGGTCTCAAACCGCCAAGTACAAAATCGGCGACAAGGTCGGCGTCGGGTGCATGGTGGAGTCCTGCCGCACTTGCGCCAGCTGTAAAAAGGGATTGGAACAATTTTGCAGTGGCGGCCCTTCTTTTACCTATAACGGGTTGGAGCAGGACAAAAAAACACCGACGATGGGCGGTTATTCCGATGTTATCACCGTCGATGAAAACTACGTTTTGCGCATTCCCGAAAACCTCCCGCTCGATGCCGCCGCGCCATTACTTTGCGCGGGAATTACGCTTTATTCGCCGCTCGCCCATTGGAAGGCGGGGCCGGGGAAAAAGGTTGCCATTATCGGCTTGGGCGGTTTGGGGCATATGGGCGTCAAAATCGCTCATGCGATGGGCGCGGAAGTCACGGTTCTAAGCCATTCGCTGAAGAAAGAGGCCGACAGCAAACGTTTGGGCGCGGACCATTTCTACGCCACCTCCGACGCGGAAACGTTCAAGAAGTTGCAAGGCTCTTTTGATCTTATTATCAATACCGTGTCGATGGACATCGATTGGAACGCCTATTTGCAATTACTGACCATCGACGGATCGATGGTTTTGCTCGGCGTGCCGGAAAAGCAAGTGCCGGTCGGCGCGTTCTCTCTGATCGGCGGGCGGCGCAGCCTGTCGGGGTCGCTGATCGGTGGCATTCATGAAACGCAGGAAATGTTGGATTTCTGCGGCAAACACAGCATCACCAGCGATATCGAACTCATCGCCATCGATAAAATCAACGAAGCCTATACCCGCGTCGTTCAAAGCGATGTGCGTTACCGCTTCGTGATCGACATGGCGACGCTGAAAACGGCGTAAAACCGCCTTCCCTTAATCCCTATTTCCCATGCGGGACGCAAGGGATGGCTTGCGGGTTCAGCGCGTCGCAAATCGACTGAGGGTCTTTACCAAAGACTCTGACCGTAAAGACGGGCGTGCCTCCGCCGACTTTGACTTCGGGAACGACGCGGAACGTCAATTCTCCCGCCTCTTTTCCCAACACGGTTTTGGCTTCAGCCACATGGCCTTGCGCCATGCCCTCGGTCGGCGAAGCGCCAAGATCGGCGTAGACATCGTCGGCGATGGCTTCCTTGACTTGCGCGGCCTGGGTCGCAGCAGCAAGATTTTGCCTCAATGCCGTTGGCGCAGCAGAGTTGTGAGACAACGGAGTCAGGAGCCGAACCGCCTCGGCGGCGTCTCCTTTTTCAAGATAAAGATGCGCCAGATTATTAACCGCCCCAAAATCCTCCGGCGCCAAGTCAACTGCGTAGCGATAGGCGTCTTGCGCGTCGTCGCGATTGCCCAGCAGATCATAGGCAACGCCCAAACCGTTCCACGCGCGCACATTGTGATTGTCATAAAAAACAGCTTCAAGATAAACATCCCTCGCTTCGGCGTTCTTGCCCGCCGCCAAAAAAGTTTTGCCTTGTGCGTCTAATGCCTCGGCCTTTTGCGCGTTTTCGGGAGAGACCGGCGTCGCACATGCGGCAAGCATAAAGCACAAAAGAAAAGGGGAAATTTTGCGAACAGGCATGAAAACCTCGTAAAAAGATGTTTCGCCCATTCTGTTCCAGAAACGCCCGTTTACCAATTATTATTTTTCTTGCGCCTATGCTGGCGGTTATGGACGACAAACCCGCCCCCTTGCCCGCCACTCCGACGCATATCGCGCAGGAATTGCCGCGCCTGATCGAGCGCATGCATCGGCGTTATCTGGATGTCGTGCGCATCGAATTAGCGCGGGTCGGAATTTTCGATATCAGTCCCGTTCAGGCGGTGATGCTGGGCACGATTGGGGAAGAGGAAATCTCCGTCCGCGATTTGATCGAACGGGGTTATTACCTCGGCTCCAACGCTTCCTATAACTTAAAAAATATGGTTGATGGCGGCTATGTCGAAAGGCAGTCCTCGGTACGTGACCGGCGCTCGGCGCGGCTCAAGCTGTCGGTCAAAGGGCGCAACATCCTTGCCCTGCTCATTAAACTTAATGTGCAGATGGCCGAAAGCCTAATTAAAAACGAAGAGCATGGGCTGGAAGCGACATCCAGAACCCTGCACTACCTTGAACGCCGCTGGACGGAAGCCATACGCTCGGAAAGCCCTTCCGACAGCACGGATTTCTAGAAATCAAGATCGGCGTAATGGCGCGGCGGGGGAAAGCCCGGGATATGGTCGCCCAGAATGCTGCGAAAAGCGGGGCGTGATTTCAGTCTTGCGTACCATTCCTTGGCAAGAGGAAAAGCATTCCACGGCACGTCGCCCATATAATCAATGACTGACAAATGGGCTCCTGCCGCCAAATCGGCCAAAGTTAAAGCGTCGCCCGCAAGCCAATTACGCCGTTCGGTCAGCCAGCCGATATATTCCAAATGCCCTTTGATGTTGGCACATCCAGCGCGAATCACCGCGCTGTCGGGTTCGCCATAGCCGCAAAGGCGTTTCAAAGCTTTTTCGCCAATCAGCAAATCTGTCACTTCGGCTTGCATCTTGCGGTCGAACCAGCCGATCAGCCGCCGCGTTTCGGCGCGCTCCCAAGGAGTTTTGCCCAACAAAGTACCGGGATGCGTTTCGTCTAGATATTCGCAAATCGCTTGGGCTTCGGCCAGAACCTGCTTGTCGCCGTCTTGTTCGATCACCAAGACCGGCACATCGGAAGCGGGATTCAGGGCGCGCAATACGGCGCTAGGATCCCACGGTTTTTCAAGCACCAAAGCGCAAGCGACGCTCTTTTCCGCCAAAGCCAAGCGGACTCGGCGCGAAGCGGGGCTGAGAGGATGGTGATAAAGGTGGTAAGTGGCGACAGACATAGCCAATATCGCTACCATGTCCGACAAGAAAAGGCTAGATTGAGCCGTCGCATCTTTCGCTTTTTTAAGGCAAGCGGCATGTCTTTCCTATAAAGCGTTCCGAACCACCCCCATGTTAAGAGTCCACAATCTTTCCTGCCGCCGCGGAGGCCGCGTCATTTTCCGCGAAACGGGATTCGCCACAAATTCCGGCGGTTTTGCGCTGATCATGGGCGCAAATGGCAGCGGAAAATCGAGTCTTCTGCGCGTTTTGGCAGGGCTGATTGCGCCTGCGGCGGGCTGTGTGCGATGGCAAGACAGTGATGTTGCCGAAGATCCTGCCGCCCATCGGGCGCGGGTGCATTACATCGGTCACCTCGACGCCTTAAAAGCGGGGCTGACGGTGCGCGAGATGCTTGATTATTGGCGCGCTTTGCATGGCGCGGGACAGATCAAGATTGAACAGAGTCTGGCTGCTTTTGCGTTAACCTCGATGGCGGATCGCCCCATTCGCCGCCTGTCGGCGGGGCAAAAACGGCGCTTAAGCCTTACGCGCCTTGCCTTGGTCGAAGCGCCTTTATGGCTTCTGGACGAACCGACAAGCGCATTGGACGTCACGGGGCAGGCGTTATTACGCGAGGTCATCTCAGGTCATCGCGCCAAAGGCGGTATCGTTATCGCCGCTACGCATGATGATTTGAACGTACCGGACGCGCAGGTGATAACCATGGCGGGGGGCGGAAGATGAAAAACTTCTACGCTCTTCTGCATCACGAAATCCGACTGCAAGCACGGCAGAAGACCGAATGGGCTTCGTTGTTGCTGTTCTTTGTGATTGTTATCGTTTTGATGCCGTTCGCTTTGGGACCGGAACCGGAAATTCTGCGCCGTCTTGCCCCCGGGCTGATATGGCTTGCCGCCTTGCTGATGAGTCTATTGTCCCTTGATCGGCTGTTTGTCCAAGACGCCCGCGATGGCACGTTGGACGAAATGCTGATCTCGCCCTTGGCTTTGGAAACCATCGTCGTTGCAAAAATCCTTGCGCAGATTCTAGTGATGATCGCGGTTTTGGTCGTGATGGCCTTTCCCGCCGCTTTGCTTTTGGGGATGGAGGCACGGGTTTTGCCGGTTCTCATCCTGACCTTTGCTCTGGGCGTGCCTGTGCTTGCGTTGCTGGGCGGGATTGCGGGATCGGTGACTGTGGCGCTCCACAGAAACCCGGCCTTGCTAACTTTGCTTTTGATTCCGTTTTATATTCCGGTGCTGATATTTGCGGTTTCAGCCTGCGATGCGGCGGCGGTGGGCGGCAGTGCGGCACAACCTTTGCTTTTTCTGACCGCGCTTATCGCTTTGATTTTACCCCCCTCGCCCTTTATTATCGCTGCGGCACTCCGTCACGGACAAGGATAGAACCATGAATCTGTTTTCTCGTTTTGCCCAGCCTGCGCACTTTATTCGCCTTGCGCGTTGGCTGATACCGATTTTGGCCTTGGGTTCCGTCCTCGCTTTTGCCTTTGGGCTTTACTATGCGCTGTTCGCTTCGCCGCCCGATTATCAGCAGGGAGAAATGGTGCGGATTATGTATGTGCATGTGCCTGCGGCGTGGATCGGGATGGGGCTTTATTCGGCGATGGCGGTTGCGGCGGCGGTAGGGTTGGTGACGCGCCATACTTTGGCTGATATTTTCTGCGTGGCTACCGCGCCAGTCGGAGCTGTTTTTGTCGCCTTATGCCTTGTGACCGGAAGCTTGTGGGGCAAGCCAACATGGGGCGCATGGTGGGTGTGGGATGCGCGGTTGACCAGCGTCTTGATTATGTTTTTCCTTTATTGCGGCGTGATCGCACTGCGCCACTCCTTTGACGACGACGAGCGCGGCGGCAAGGCCAGCGCTATTTTGCTTTTGGTGGGCGCGGTCAATATTCCGATTGTCAAATTCTCGGTCGATTGGTGGCACACGCTGCATCAACCCGCCAGCCTGTTACGCGCCAAAGGCGTTGCCATTGCGCCTGAAATGCTGCGGCCTTTGCTGATGATGGGCACGGCTTACGCTCTTTATGCCGCATGGTTGATTGTCTTGCGTATGCAAACCGTTTTGTGCGCACGCGCCATCGACTGCGGACGCGAGGAAGCATAAGGGAATAAAACGTTTCCGTTCTATTACTCAACTGCGGTACGGCGCAGCTTTTTCCTGTACGACGATAGAGTTTGGCGGTGCAAGCAGGGCGCGGATCGACGCAAGGATCTCCGCCGTCAAAGCTTCGCACCCCCCTCCGCCACGTAAAGTACGACAGGGGGTTTCCCACGGGCCAAAGAGCGACGTCATTGCGTTAAAGCGTTCGGGGGCATAAACAGCGACGACCGGTCGCCGATGCGCAGAGGCAAGGTGAACGGCACCCGTGTCCGGCGTGACGACCACAGCCGCACTCTCGATTAGGGCGCTCCATACTCCGAAGCTGAGGCCGGAAAACAGCAAGGCGCGGGGATAAAGATTCGGCGAGGCAAAAATATGCGGTTCTTCGCCGACAATCTCAGGAAAGTTTGCGCGCATTGCCGCAAGGTATGAGGCGTCGGCAGGCCCTGCGGTTATCAACAAAGTTGTGTCGGAAAAATCGGCGTGAATGCGTCCGGCGAGTGCGACGAGATGTTCTTCGGAAAGCCCGCAACCCCGCCATGTCGCGCCAAGATGCAGCAAAATCCGCCGTTGCGGGTTTTCAAAGGTTTGCGTAATCCGCGCCGCCCAAGCGCGCGCCGCCTCTGTTGTCGGAACGCTTTGCGCCACGACCGCAGGACGCGGAAAGCCGCAACGCGCCGCCAGCCGCAGTGTGATCGCCGACTGGTGCTGGGCGCTGTCGGGACGCTGATTGAGTTTGTCGCGGTCGATTACCTCGTATGTCGTCAAAAGCATTGGGGCAAAAAACCGCTGCATCCGGCGATAAGACAAAATAAGTCCCGCACGGATTGCAGCGCCCGACAGCCAGCCCATCCAGTGGCCGCCCGAGCTTGGCGACAGCACGAAGGCCGATGTCGGCTTCAGCCTCCGCAAAGCCCAAGCAAAACGAAGCTTGTCCCGCCACGCGGCCTTGGGATCATAAGCCACAATCAGGTCAATCTCGGGCATATTCTCCAAAACGGCGCAATTATAAGGCGAACAAACAAGGACAACATATGCATTCGGCTGTTTTTCCTTGATCGCGCGGAATAACGGCGAGGACACGATAAGATCGCCGATTTTATCGTAACGAAAAACAACAACCCGTTCGGGAGCCGAAAGCGAAATCGTCTCAGTCAACGCAGCAATGGATTTGGTAAGATCAAACATCCGGCATTCAGAAAGTAGTGGGTTCAAGCGCGTCGAAGGATTATCTATACTACACCTTAAAGGCACACTCGAACAAAAATGGAACCCTAAAATGTCCGGCCTTCGGTCTTTTCTTCAACGCGCTTTGCCCCTATTGGCCGCTTTCGTTTATGGGCTTGCCGTAAGCCTCGGCGTGTTTACAGGGGGACTCTGGGCGACGCTTGGCATTGGCGGCGCGGTTTTGTTGTTCTTGGGCGTTGTGGCTATGGATGGCAAGATGCCTGCTCCCGCCAAAAGTTTTTCTCATTTTGCCTTCGCGGTACTTTTAGTTTTTGCCGCAGAATTACCCCTGTCCCCGCACGGCGCGCTTTCCTTAAAAGTCTGGCTGAACCTTGTTTCCACCTTTTTGCCCCTTCTTTTGTTAACCGCCCCGAGGCTGCAAAGCGTCGCTTTTTCAAAGTCTTTTGTGCCCGTGGTCGCAGCGGCTACTGCCATCGGCGCTGTGGCGTTGGGGGCAGAGCTGTCTAGCGGCGGCTATTTACTTCACGCTTTGAAAAAGCCCAACGCTTCTTTAACCGAATATAATCGCGGGATTGCGCATGTAGTCATTTTGGTTTTTCCGTTGTTGGCTGGCTTATGGATTTCAGGCAAAAGAAAACAAGCTGGTGCGCTTGCTTTAACTCTTTTGTTTCCGACAAGCCTGACGGAATCGCATACGGCTAAGCTTGCTTTAATCGTGGGGCTGGCCTGTGCTGCCTTTGCTTTCTATCGACCGACTTGGGTTCGGCGCGGATTGGCATTAGGCTTGATCGCGCTGGCGGGATGGCCTTTTTATGCACAACACATGTTTTCAACCGCGCCTGAGCTTGTCGCCAAGCTGCATGACTCATGGCGGCATCGCCTGGAAATTTGGGATTTTCTTTCTTATCGCATAGCCGAACGGCCTGTTTTCGGCTGGGGCTTGGGCACAACGCCTATGCTCGATTTTACAAAGCCCCATGGTGAAATGTATAGGTTTGCGGTTCAGGCTGCGCCCCATGCACATAATTTTATCGTCGAATTGTGGGTCGAAACAGGATTGCTGGGCTTGGTCATCGGAATAGTCTTCCTGCTTTGGACTCTGCGTCGCATCGGAAGATTACAAAAAGAGCTTCAGCCTTTTGCGCTGGCGTGCTTTGCCGCCGCCGTGACCGTCTGTATGTTCGGGTTCAATTTCTGGACGGATGCTTTATGGGCCGCCTTCGCTCTATCGGCTTTCGTCTTTGGCATGCTGGAGCGTCAGGGCAAAGGCGGCGAGGACATCGTCCGTATTTAAATCAAACAGAATCTGGCTTTGCCGCCAAGAGCCATACGCACCCGATGGCTTTGACCAAACAGGGTTTGTCTTTCCAGAAAAAAGTGCGAGCGTTGGCGTGTTAAGCGCGGCGGCAAGGTGCATCGGCCCCGTATCGTTGCCAATTACGCCAACGGCGCGGCGCAAAATTCCCGCCAATTCGGACAGGCTCGTTTTCCCACATAAATCAATGATGTTCGGCGCGGCGTTTTTGATCACGGCGGCAACTTCGGCTTCGGATGCCGTGCCAACAATGACGCAGGGCAAGTGTTCCGCGTGAAGCCTTTGCGCTACCGCCGCGTATTTCTCGGCAGGCCAGCGTTTATGCGGTGCGTCAGGCGAACAACCCGGGATCAGAACGGCGTAGCGCGACGGTAAGGCGAATTTCTCGACAGGCGCATCGAGCCACGCCAAATCCGGCGGCGGCGTTGCGGGAACGCCTGCGGCGCGTAACTGCACCGCCAGAAAATTGACAAAGCTCATTTCCGGCGCAGGGGGCCACGGGCGGGGAAACTTACATAAAGGAGACGCCCCCGACCAAGCGGGGCCAAACGGGCCGCCAAGAAGCACATAGAGAATCGTCTGCCGTCTTTTGCCCTGAAGGTCATATACGCGGGTCGGGGCGAAGTTTGCGATTTCATGGCGAAGCCGCGCCCAAGCAAGAGGGGTCGCAAAAGTCGGATGCGTGTCGATGATCACGCGATCAACCCACGGCAAAGAACGAGCAAAAGCGGCAAAGGGAGCGCGGGTCAGAAGGGCTATCTCGGCGTCGGGATGCGCGTGCCTGATTTCATGGAACGACTGGAAACAAAACACCAAATCGCCCAACGCGCCGAGACGAATGACGAGGATATGTTCCTTTTTAGCGGTCACTTTTGTTCTTTCTGAAACACTATCGGTTGCCTGTTCTCTCTGTTAATATGGGCTCAAAGAGAAAGAGTCAAAATATGCGCGAAATCGTATTGGATACAGAAACCACGGGGCTTGACCCGCTGAAGGGGGATCGCGTTGTCGAAATTGGCTGCGTCGAGCTTCATAATCACCTTCCGACGGGCAAGGTTTTTCACGCCTATCTGAACCCCGAACGCGATATGCCGTCCGAAGCGGCAATGGTTCACGGGCTGACCGATGAATTCTTGGCCGACAAGCCTGTTTTTGCGGAAACGGTCGACGGGTTTCTAAACTTTATCAGCGACTCGATGCTGGTTATTCATAACGCCTCCTTCGATATGAACTTTATCAATGCGGAGCTGACGCGTTGCGGCTACAAGCGTTTGCCGATGGATCGTTCGACCGATACAGTTACAATGGCACGGCGGATGTTTCCGGGTGCGCCCGCCTCGCTGGACGCTTTGTGCAAACGTTTCGGCGTCGACGCCTCCAGCCGCAAAATGCATGGCGCGTTGCTAGACGCGCAATTGCTTGCTGAAGTCTATCTGGAGCTGCGCGGCGGCAGGCAGCCCGATCTGGCGATAGCCTCGACCGACAGTATCCCCGAAGAATCCCAAGCCCGCGCACGCGAACATCGTGTTCCACGCGCCCATGCCGCCAGCGACGAGGAACTCGCCGCGCATGAGACTTTTTTGTCCCAACTCAAAGCCCCTTTATGGAAAAACGCCTAGCCCTTGCGGCGGATGCGCCCGCACTAGCGGCGCTGCATGCCGAAAGTTTCGGCGCGGCGGCGTGGAGCTTGGCGCAAATCGCGGAAAGTCTGGCGCTGGAAACTACGCTGGGGTTGGTCGCGTATGATGGCGGTGCGGTGCAGGGGTTTGTTCTCTGCCAAATCACGGAAAGTGAAGCCGAAATTCTGACCTTTTGCGTAACCCCCTCGGCGCGGCGCAAAGGGGTGGGGCGGGATTTGCTAATAGGAGCGCAAGAAGCAACGCGGCAAAGACAGGCACAGCGTCTGTTTCTGGAAGTCGCGGCGGATAATACGGCGGCGCTCGCACTTTATGATCAATCAGGCTTTCGCGTTATCGGGAAACGCTCCGCTTATTACAGCCACGATGGAAAGACAGTCGATGCGGTAATGTTGGGCGCTGATTTATGACGGACTATATTTCGCCAATTCTACCTGCGCACGCAAATCGATCTCGTCAAGAATGGCGGTCAGGCGCGGGTCGCTGACTTGCGAACGACGCGCCGCGACGATACGGCTTAATTGCATCAATTTCTCGCGCGAAATACCGCCCGACAGTAAGTCCATTCGCAGGTCTTCCAAACGGTCGAGAATGCCTTCCGCACGCATTTTGCCTTTGGAAGCGTGGGACAAGGCGTCGTCCACTTCCTGAGCGCCAAGAATACCGGAGATATTGTTCGTGCTAGCAATGCCGCTGGAGGCGCCGGTTTCGTCGCTTTCGTCTAACTGTTTGGCAAAAGTCGTCCCGCCGCTGGCTCCCGCTTTAGCCACACGTTTCACGGGCTGCGTCGTTCTCACGCTGCCTAAACCGTCAATTTTATCGATCACGCGGACCCTCTTAACCCTGATGGGCAATTTGTGCCTTGCGGCGACTATAGCTTAGTTCGCTCCTTGCGCAAGAGACATTGGAAAAACGCCGCCATAACAACACATTAAAAAAAGACGGAAGCAAAATAAAGGATTGGCACGACTCTGGCATAGAGAGCTTGCTAGAGGATCAGAGGCCGTCATGTTCGCATCTTTATCTTTAATCTCCCCCCTGCCCCGTCTGTCGGCGGTTGCGTTCGCGCCTATGCGCCGACTCTCCCTCGTGGCAGCGATCGTGGCGCTTCTGGTCCTTCTACCCATTCATGCGGCTCATGCCGCTTCGCGCCTTAAGGATGTCGTCAATTTTGAAGGCGTGCGCGATAATATGCTGGTCGGCTATGGGCTTGTGGTCGGGTTAAACGGCACAGGCGACTCATTGACCAATGCGCCGTTCACCGAACGCAGCTTGATCGGCATGCTGGAACGGCTGGGCATTAACTCCAGCGGCGACTGGACGACAATCAAGACCAAAAACATCGCTGCCGTTATGGTTACGGCGACTTTGCCTCCCTTTTCGGCGCAGGGCTCACGCGTTGACGTCGTTGTTTCTACGATGGGTGACGCTAAAAGCCTGCAGGGCGGAACGTTGTTGGTAACGCCGCTTCAAGGCGCGGATGGTGAAGTTTATGCGGTTGCTCAAGGCTCCGTTGCTTCCGGCTTTAGCGCCTCAGGGCAAAGCGGATCGAGCGTTACAAAAGGCGTCCCGACGGCAGGCCGCATCGCCGCCGGAGCGATTGTCGAACGCGAAGTCATTTTTCACCTCTCTGATTTGGGCATGATGCGCCTATCCCTGCGCAATCCCGACTTTACAACCGCCAAGCGCGTCGCCGACGCGATCAACGAACGCATGAAAGCGCCTGTCGCGGCAGCCGTCGATTCCGCAACCGTGCGCCTTCAGGTTCCCGAAGCACGGCGCTCCGACATTGTCGGCTTTATGACAGACATCGAACAACTTAAGGTCGTGCCGGACGACATCGCGCGCGTCGTGATCGACGAACAATCGGGCGTTATCGTTATGGGCGAAGGCGTGCACATCAGCACCGTCGCCATCGCGCAAGGCAATCTGACCATCAAGATCAACGAAACGCCCCAAGTATCGCAGCCTGGTCCTTTGTCGCAAGGAGGCACGACTCAAGTCGTGGCGCGGACCGATGTCAATATCGATGAAGGCAAAGGCAACAAACTGGCGATGCTGCAAGGCGGCGTTAATTTGCAGGATTTGGTGCAAAGCCTCAACGCGCTTGGTATTGGCCCGCGCGACATGATCCAGATTTTGCAGTCGATCAAAGCCGCCGGAGCCTTGCAAGCCGATTTGGAGATCATGTGATGATTGACGGCATTGCCCCTCTTAGCAACAATCTGGCGACGGCAAGCGCTCTTCCCGCGCTGTCGGCCAATATAGGCGCGACAACCAACATCGATAAGGCCGCTCAAGATTTCGAAGCGATGTTCGCCACGCAGTTGCTTCAGCCGATGTTCAGCACCGTTCATGTTGACGAAACCTTTGGCGGCGGGCATGGCGAAGAGGTCATGCGTTCTTTTCTGCTTCAGGAATACGGGAAGATGATTGCCAAAACAGGGCGGCTTGGCATCGCGTCACAAGTCAAGGCCGAGATGCTGCGCGCACAAGAAGCAGCAAAAGAAAGCGGCGGATCGTCCTTGCCTACCAAAGCGAGCCTAGCGGCGCAGGCCGCCTATGCCAACACACCGGCGAAAGGGGCAGATTATGTCTCCCATTGATAAAAAAGTCGCACGAGCGCTTGAGGGCGCACCCAAGCTGGTGATCGCAACGGTCGCGTTAATGGAAGAATTATCGCGTGTTTTGATCGCGGAAATTGACATCGTCACCAAGCGCAAAATGAGCGAACATCCGGCTCTTTTGAAACACAAACAAAGATTGGCGGTCGATTATCGTTCAAATATGAAGGTCATCGCTGCACAGCCAGAAATTCTCAAAAATTTACCGGAAGCGGCCAAGGCCGCCGTCAAAGCGATGGCGGAGCGTCTAGCCGCAGCCGTCGACGCCAATGCCACCATGTTGCGCGCCGCCGTCAGCGCGACAAGGCAGTTAATTCAAAACGTCATGGCGATGGTCAAAAGCGAGGCGTTGCCTCGCCAATCCTATAGAAATCACGCCAAGGCGCATATGGAGTTGGGTCACTACAGTCCTACCTGCCGTCCCGTTGCCGTCAGCCGCACTGTTTAAAGAAGGGGTTCTTTGATGAATCAGACCAACTCTCTTTCCGACGCGCTTTCAAAAAGCTCATCTTTGCTCAACGGTCTTCTGTCGCAGATCAGCGGGGCCTATGGCAGCGCTTTATCGCAAAACAGCCTGTTCTCCAGCCTTGTGTCCAGCAATGACGCGATGCAAGCAGCAACGGCCAGTCAAAATCAAAACGCGAGTGGCACGGCAGGTTCCGTTGCGTCTTCCCTGACGCCTTCCTCGTCGTCTTCGGATGCTTTGTCCCCTGCGGATTCTTCAGCCTCAGCTTCTAAGCTTGCGCAAAGCACGAACGATCTTACTTTTATCCTGCGCAAAGCGCTTGCGCTTTTGCGTAACAAAAGTCATAGCGCCGCCTCAGCATCAAGCGACGCGGCAAAAACGACAACGGTATCGACACAGCAAACGACGGATTCTTTTGCCACGCAGAGCGGCTCTTTATCCGATACGACGACTTCTGTCGCGGCGACGCCGAACACAGATTCCGCCTCATCTGTCAGCGACCCCGCGCAAACCCTCTCAGACCTTATCGCTGAGCTTTTAATGTTGGCGCAGATGATCGTTCAGCAATTGCAGCAAGCTCAACTTGCCAGCGGGACCGACGCGACAGCGGGGGCCGCACAGATCACCGACGCCCTCACTGCCCAGACGACAAACAATCTTACGGCGGGGGCTTTAGATAAAGTCGCCGAGTCAGTCGCGGATTCATCGGCATCGCTGACAGACCCGCTTCTTCAATTGCTGAAAAAAATGGAAGAAGACGCACAGAAATTGTTCTCATCCGGAACTTCTTCGGTCGATAGCGCTGCAACGGCCGCCACCTTGGTCGCTTCTGAACTTGCAGCAAAGCTCGCCCAGCTTAATGCGGAAATTAAAAACACGCTTGCAGCGTTACAACAACCGTCATCCGCCGCGCCTGTCTCTCAAGCAGCGACGCTTGCAACACAAGCCGATTTAACGACGCCTCTTGTTACAACAACTAAGGCTGCCGCAACTGCCGACACCGCCAGCAGAAAGTCCTCTGCGGATACGACGACGCCTCAATTCTTTGCTGCACCCGCCGCTCAAGAACCCACCCCAACGCCCACGCTCGGCATTGCCGCGCTGAGTTCTTCGGTTGCCGGAGATACTAGCGGGAACGCCAATGCCAATTCTGATTTTCTTTCGGGCGGGGGGCAGTCCTCTTCTTTTGCCGCGACAACAGGCGCCCTCGGTTCTGGTCTGACGGCAGAAGGGGCGCAAGCGTCGGGCACCTATAGTTTCGCCAGCACATTGTCGGCTTTCCGTGCCACGAATGGCGGCGCGACGGGGCTGCCCAGCGTTGTCGATCAAGTCATTTTGCAAATGAACCGCAGCGTCAAAACCGGCAACAATCAGATGTCGTTGCAGCTTCAACCGGGCGATCTTGGCAAAATTACGATCAAGCTTGATTTTAGCGCGGATGGCAAAGTGCAGGGCACCGTCACCGCCGAAAACCCCAAGACGCTGGATATGCTTCAAAAGGATTCCCGAAGCCTTGAACGTGCGCTGCAGGATGCCGGACTTCGCGCCGACCCGGGCAGCTTGCGTTTCGATCTTAGTGGGCAGGGCAGTCAGAACAACGCCGGACAAACGGCAAGCGGAAACGGCAACGCGGCCAGCAATGGCACGGTATCTGCAAGTGAAGGAACGGAAACGGAGCCCGTCGATCTTGGGACGCTTTCCGACACCTACTATCTGACGCCTTCGGGCGTAAATATTCGCGTATAAAAGGGAGTCCATCATGACAGTCGGCGCCATCAGCAGCCTTAGCTCCATCGCTTCCGCAGCATCCACGTCTTCGTCCAGCGCATCCTCCGCCGCGACAGACACGCTGAATATGACTTTTACAACTTATTTAAAAATCCTGACCACGCAGTTGAAAAATCAAGATCCGACCAACGCCACCGACCCAAACCAGTTTACGCAGGAATTGATTTCGATGGCGCAGGTGCAATCGCAAATCACCAACAACGCGGATCTTGAAAAGCTTGTCAAGGCGACTTCGGCCAACGGGCTTGCCACGGGCGTCAGCTATATCGGCAATTATGTCCGCGCGGACACGCCTTCAAACCAGTTCTCGCTGCAGAACAGTGCGGCGGAGATCGGCTATACTTTGGCAAACGGTGCCAGCAGCGCGACGATCAACGTCACCAATTCCAGTGGCACGAGGGTAGCAACGCTAACGGGTGGCGCAGCGGCAGGCGATAATTATGTAACGTGGGACGGCAAAGATTCCAGCGGCAACGCGCTGGCTGACGGCACCTATACTTTTGTCGTTAATGCCGTCGACAGCAGCGGCAACGCCATCACCAGCAGCAACCCTACTGCCTTGTTCAAGATTTCGGGCGTGCAGTCCAACGGCGATGGCACGCTGACGCTGACAGCGGGGGGCTTGAGCCTTCTCTCAACGGATGTAACGGGGGTATATTCCGCAGCGACTTTGCCGACCGCCGTTACGGGAACAGCGGTTTCGTCGAACGGGTAGAAGAACCTTATTGCTTACATTCAGGCATGCCATTCATCGAAGAGAACGGGGTGCCGCCTCTTTTGTTGCTCAACCTAGAAGTGATCGCTGCAATACCCTCATCCCATCCTAGATGATTTAGGCAGATCTCAAGCTCTGGCATAAGAACTGCCTTCTGGTCTTCCTCCTCCAGTGATCGAAGAAGCCCCAGCGCATTGATGTGCCTATCAGACGATTGCAGCATGTGCTTAATGTGCGCGGCAATCAGCCTGCTGTTCTCCCTAAACTGTACCCGAACCGCAATAGCGGCATGATTGGCCTGAGGAATTTTTGCACCTTCTTAACTGGCATAAAGCAGCAATCCCCGCGTCTCCAAAAGCTCTCTGAAAAAGACTTTGTTATTTGTTTCCAGATTCTGAATCGTATCTTTCATGATCGATTTTCCTTTCTGCGATTAAGCAATCGTTTCGCGTGCGTCGTTTTTCTTGTCAGGTGTTTTGCAATTTGGAAATTGCATCAACGCCTGTTGGTACAGGCAACACGGTCGGGTGTGATGCGATGCCGCATCGATCCGCGAGCTCTTCAATGCCCTCGTACCACCCCAGTCTATAAAGTCTTTCCAAAAAATCTTCTTGCGTGAGGATTTCTTTCTGTTTCTTTAGTGCCAATGCCCAAAGGAGCCCGAGCGCGGCGTCATGGCTGGCTTTTGTTTGTAGTTGGCGTTTGATGTGGGCCTCGACCTCTTTTATATTGGCAGAAATCCAGCGCTCAACTACGGAGGCCTCCTCCGGGAAAGAAATAGAGGCTCCTTGGTGAACGGCATAAACCAACGCGCCGTATTTATCTAAGCTCTCTCTAAAAAGGCGATCAAGCTCTCGTTCCTCTTCGCTCTTTCCGAATGGGGTGTTGTCCATGATGAACATTCCTTATCTGTGGTAAGGCGATAGTTTCTATCCTTTCATTTTGCAAATCCGGCGGCTGGGTTCAACGGCAAAGAATGGTTAATTTGCGTGGGCTATAGTTTGGGCGTTAGGCGTGGTATAGGGTGGCATCGGAATTATTTATTGTTTTGAGGATCTCATGCCTGCTTCCAATCCAGAATCCGAATGGTTCGGTTTTCGGCGCGTTCGCGCAGAAGACAAGACTGGCCTTGTGCATCGCGTTTTTTCCTCGGTCGCGGGGAATTACGATTTGATGAACGATCTGATGTCGGGCGGGTTGCATCGTTTGTGGAAAGACGCGCTGGTGCGCCGGATGGAGCCTAAAGCGGGGATGACTTTGCTGGATGTCGCGGGGGGCACGGGGGATATTGCGCTGCGGCTTCATCGCAAGACAGAAGGTAAAGCCAAGATCATTGTTTGCGACATTAACCAAGAGATGTTGGAGCAGGGCAAGATCAAGGCTTTGGATCAGGGGGTTGTTTCCGGCATGACATGGGTCACGGGCAATGCCGAGGCGCTTCCTTTTCCCGACCGCAGCGTGGATCGGTATTCCATCGCTTTTGGTTTGCGCAATGTGACGCGCATCGATCAGGCTTTGCGCGAGGCGGCGCGGGTTTTGAAACCCGGGGGGCGTTTCTTTTGCATGGAATTTAGCCCGGGCGTGGTTCCGGCGTTGAAGCCGCTTTACGAAGCCTATTGCGTGAATGTTTTGCCTCTGTTGGGCGAATTTGTCGCCAAAGACCGCGAAGCCTATCAATATCTCGCCGAAAGCATTTTGAAATTCCCCGAACAAGCCGTTTTAGCCAAACGCATGGAAAAAGCGGGGCTAAGCCGTGCCAAATGGACGGATTTAACTGGTGGGATTGCCGTTATCCATGAGGGGTGGCGGATTTAAGAGAACGGGGTCTTTGTTATCGTTTTATCGGAACATTTTTAACATCTTTCTCGAATCCTTCGGCTAAAGAAAAAAGGAAGCGCGCTTCCCGCGTGTCCTCGTTGGTACGAGGGGCGGTATACAGCCTGTTGGGAAGATTTCCGACTTTGTCCCTCAATCCGCCGGCTTGGACGGGGTCGGAGGCTTCTCAACGCCTCTTGCGAGGTTGTCCTTGTTATAAACGAAGGCAGGGAAGATGTCAGGGGATATTTCACGTGTTGTGGGACGTTTCTGTTTTTGTGGCCCCCCAAACACTTGCTTACACTGGTTTGGGATTCCCAAACGGTGTTGCTTTTCTCCGTTGTTCAATCATGTTTTCTGGTATTGCGGAAAGA
This sequence comes from uncultured Pseudomonadota bacterium, assembly GCA_903920205.1. GTDB lineage: Bacteria > Pseudomonadota > Alphaproteobacteria > UBA9219 > UBA9219 > CAIXLI01. Next base: position 4,806 of record CAIXLI010000190.1, on the reverse strand, counting down.
AGGTAGGGGACAGCTTCAGTTGGACGGCGATTGTCGTTAAGCATTTCTTTCGCTGCCCTGTTTATCTTGGAAATAACTATCCTTCCCTGCGAGAAAGCCAGCCCAACTACCACGCCGCCCACAACATAAAATGGAAGCGTTAAGCTGAAGAAGGCCAGAATACCGAATCCTATCCCCCCCCCCAAAAAAAGCTGATATGCCGTGTTCGCTTGAAAACACGAAAAACCTCTTGCTTTCCCACCGCCCAAGGGGTATCAACCCCTCCTTCGCGCGCTGTGGCTTTTGGACATGCCCAGCCGCTCCAACGATAACAAAGGATGTTAAAATGCCCAAAATGAAGACCCATAGCGGGTCCAAGAAGCGTTTTCGCGTTACAGGCTCCGGCCATGTTAAGGCGGGCGCGTCCCATCGTCGCCACTTTATGCGTCGTCGTTCACAAAACATGAAGCGCACGGCGCGTCAGGGCTTGATCTTGTTCAAGACCGACGGCGACAATATCATCAAGTTTTTCCTGCCTAACAGCTAAGAGAGGGGTTTCCTATGGCTCGTGTCAAACGGGGCGTGACGACCCATGCTCGTCACCAAGAAATGGTCAAGCTGGGCAGCGGATATCGCGGTCGCGCCAGCACCAATTTCCGCATCGCTATCGAAAAGGTCGAAAAGGCGTTGCGTTACGCCTATCGCGATCGTCGCGCCAAGAAGGGCGAATTCCGCGCTTTATGGATTCAACGCATCAACGCAGGCGTGCGCGAACATGGCTTGACCTATGCTCGCTTCATCAACGGGTTGAAGCTGGCGGGGATCGAGCTGGATCGTAAATCACTGTCCAATCTCGCCGCGACCGAACCGGTCGTGTTCAAGGCTTTGGTCGATAAGGCGCAGGCCGCTTTGGCTGCCAAGTAAGATCGGACGTTCTAAAATTAAAAACGCCGCGCGCAGAAATGCCGTGGCGTTTTTTTTGGGGTGTTTCGTCATTCCGGCGACTTGTCCGCCGAAGCCTCTTGCGAAGGCGGAAAGCCGGAATCCAGATTGAAAACATTTTCTTCCTTCTCTGCATTGTCATGCGTCGCGCAGACGCGCTCCGCTGGATACCGGCTTTCGCCGGTATGACGGCTCTTTTGGCTAGGGACGGCGCTAAACCCCTTGGCTGATCGGTTGGGGCGGTATATAAAAACCTTGGTTTTTCGCGCTTTGGGCGTGGCTTGTTGGGGAATGGGGTTTATGGCTCAGGATACAGATGATTTGAAGGGCGCGGTGTTGGCCGCCGTCTCCGCCGCCGATATTCCGGCTTTGGACGATATTCGGGTTTCGGCGCTGGGGAAAAAAGGGCGCATCACGGATTTGATGAAAACGCTGGGCGCTTTGCCGCCCGAGGAACGCAAGGCGCGGGGCGCGGCGTTGAATGTGCTGAAGGATGAAATCGCCACAGCGATTGATGCGCGTCAGAAGGTTCTTGCTGCAACCGCCTTGCAAGAAAGATTGGTGCGCGAGAGCGTGGATGTGACTTTGGCGTCGCGTCCGCAAGCCGAAGGGCGCGTGCATCCTATTTCGCAAACCATCGACGAGATCGTGACGATCTTCGCCAGCATGGGGTTTTCGGTCGCCAAGGGGCCGGATATCGAAAGCGAATATTATAATTTTGAGGCGTTGAACCTGCCCTCCTCGCATCCTGCGCGGGATATGCAGGCGACTTTCTTTTTGCCTTCCGAGGGCGAGCATAAAACGGTTTTGCGGACGCAGACTTCGCCGGTGCAAATCCGCACGATGATGGCGCAGAAGCCGCCTATCCGTATCATTGCGCCCGGGCGCACCTATCGCTGTGACCATGATATGACTCACACGCCGATGTTTCATCAGGTTGAGGGGTTGGTGATCGACGAGGCTTCGCATATGGGGCATTTGAAGGGCTGCTTGCTGGATTTCCTACGGGCATTTTTCGGTATCGAGGATTTGCCTATTCGTTTCCGCCCGTCCTATTTTCCTTTTACCGAACCTTCCGCCGAAGTCGATATTGGGTGTTCACGCAAAAACAGCGCGGGCGAGACCGAATTGCGGCTGGGCAATTTCGGCGACTGGCTGGAAATTTTGGGCTGCGGCATGGTGCATCCGAATGTGCTGAAAAATTGCGGCATTGATCCCGAAAAATATCAGGGCTTCGCCTTTGGCATGGGGATCGAGCGTTTGGCGATGCTGAAATACGGCATTCCCGATTTGCGCACCTTTTTTGACGCCGATTTGCGTTGGTTGAAACATTACGGATTTTTGCCGCTCGACATCCCCAATCCGGCCTTGAAGGGCTGAGGACATCACCATGAAATTCACGCTCTCTTGGCTTAAACAGCATCTCGACACCAACGCGTCGTTGCAGGAAATTTGCGACAAGCTTACCGCCATCGGCCTAGAGGTCGAGGGGGTTGAGGATCAAGGCAAGAAGCTTGCGCCCTTTATCGTGGCGCAGGTTGTCGAGGCTGTGCCGCACCCGAACGCAGACCGTTTGCGTGTGTGCACTGTCGATACGGGCGAGGAAAAATTGCAGGTTGTTTGCGGTGCGCCTAATGCGCGGGCGGGGATTAAGGTTGTGCTGGCGCGGGCGGGCGATGTGATGCCCGAATCCGGCGAGGTATTTAAAAAAGGAACCATACGCGGCGTCGAATCTTACGGGATGATGTGTGCGCCCGACGAACTGGGTCTGGGCGGCGAGCATAGCGGCATTTTGGAATTGGGCGAAGATGCGCCCGTGGGCGGAAGCTTTGCGGTTTATGCGGGATATGACGATCCCGTGATCGACATTAATCTGACTCCGAACCGTCCCGATTGCGCGGGTGTTTTGGGCATTGCGCGGGATTTGGCGGCGGCGGGGATGGGAACGCTGAAGCCGCTCGACATTCCTTCGATCAAGGGGGCGTTTTCCTCCCCTTTTAAAATTAAGCTCGATTTTGATGAGGCGACACAAAACGCGTGCCCTTTAATAGTGGGGGTACATATCAAGGGCATTCGCAACGGCGAAAGCCCAAAATGGTTGCAGCAAAGATTGGCCGCCATCGGTTTGCGCCCCATTTCCGCCGTGGTCGATATTACCAATCTTATGGCTTATGACGTGACGCGGCCCTTGCACGCCTTTGATGCCTCTAAACTCAAAGGCAGTCTTCGCGTCCACCTAAGCAAGGGGGGCGAGGAATTATCTCTGTTAAACGGGAAGACGTACACGTTGCTTCCCAACATGACCGTGATTAGCGACGATACGGGCGTTTTGGAATTAAGCGCCATTATGGGCGGCAAAAACACAAGCTGTGAGCCGACGACTACGGAAATTCTTGTTATTTCCGCCCTTTTTGATCCTGTGCGCACGGCGTTGACCGGGCGGGCTTTGCAGGTTTCTTCGGATGCGCGGTATCGGTTTGAGCGCGGGATTGATCCTTTGTTCACTGTGGCGGGGGCCGAATTGGCGACCAAGCTGGTGTTGGAATTATGTGGCACGAAGGATACCGTTGTCAGCACATTGGAAATCGCGGGAAGCGTCACGCCTCGCGCGGACGCGATCACACTCGATCTGAAAAAATGCGTGCGGCATACGGGCGTTGATATTTCCGCCGCTGAACAAACGGAAATTTTGACGAAGCTTGGTTTTGGGGTGACACCGCAAGGTGGAGCGTTGTTGGTTGTGCCTCCAAGCTGGCGGCCTGATATTGAAGGCGATGCCGACTTGGTCGAAGAGATTATTCGCATCAAGGGGTTCGAGCATTTGCCCGTTACCTCTTTGCCGCGTTCGGATGTTGTGACGCGCACCGCCATTGACGCACAAGACATTCGCGCCAATGCCGCACGTCGCGCTTTGGCGGGACAGGGGTTGATGGAGGCCGTTACTTGGTCGTTTATGTCGAGCGCAGTCGCCGCGCAATTCGGCGGCATTCAGGACGCGTTGCGTTTGGTCAATCCGATCAGCAGCGATTTGGATGTTATGCGCCCGTCGATTTTGGGAAATCTTATTCTGGCTTCCAAACGCAATGCCGATAGGGGTTTTGGCGATGTCGGGCTTTTTGAAATTGGCCCCGTGTTCAAAAACCAAGCGCCCGAAGGACAAACGATTGTCGCCACTGTGCTTCGCGCCGGAAATACGCCGCGTCATTGGGCAACGCCGACGCGGCCCATCGATGTGTTTGATGCTAAGAGCGACGCTTTGGCGGCTTTGGCTGCTGCAGGTGCGCCTGTGGCCTCGCTGCAAGTTACAAGCGATGCGCCTGTTTGGTATCATCCAGGCCGTTCGGGGGTTTTGCGTTTGGGGCCGAATGTGTTGGCGACGTTTGGTGAAATTCATCCGTCGGTGCTTGGGGCTTGCGATGCCGAGGGTTCCGTCGTCGGGTGCGAGATTTTTCTTGCCAATATTCCTGCTTCGCGCTCTTCCGGCACGGGCAAGCCTTTGTTGAAGGTGGAGGCGCTGCAATCCGTGTCGCGTGATTTTGCCTTTGTCGTTGATCGAAGCGTCACGTCGGCAAAGCTGGTTCAGGCAATCCGCAGTGCAGATAAAAACTTGATCCGCGACGTGATTTTGTTTGATGTTTATGAAGGCGACAAAATCGCCGCCGATAAAAAGTCGCTTGCGTTGAGCGTTGTTTTGCAGCCTGTCCACAAGAGTCTGACGGATGCGGAGATTGAAGCGTTGACGGCGAAGATAACCGCTTCGGTCGGCAAGGCGACGGGGGCTGTGTTAAGGGGATAGGACGGCGTTTGTGGCAACTCAAGGCACAATCACAAAACATCGCCCTTGCTGAACACCCCCCTCCCTAACCCTCCCCGCGAGGGGCTACG
>CAIXLI010000189.1 GCA_903920205.1 uncultured Pseudomonadota bacterium | reverse complement strand
GGGCGCAGAAACCTTTGCCTCCCTCCGCTCCGTCATATCCACGGCTCGAAAACAGGACTGGGACATTCTCAAAACCCTATCTTCCCGGACCGACGCCCTTATTCCTGCCTTGTCTGGCTAATTAGGGGCTAGGCAGTTACCATTAATTTTTTATTTTCATAGCAGCCCGAGTGCTTATTTTAGGTATAAACCCCTTAAATATGCACTCGGGATGCTGGTCATCACCCCCAAACTAAATTTTCAGTTTTCCGATTTTCACCCTCCGCGTTCCGGCTTCACCTCGGTTCGGGAATGTGCTTGAATGGAGGCATGACGACAAAGCAACCTGATCTTCCGGATGTCAACGCCTTGGCGATGGAAGCTTGCGACATGTGGCAAGAGCATTTGTCCAGCCTTGCCAACGACCCCGCCGCGCGCGCCAATCTGACGCGCTTTCTGGAGCCGCAACGCCGCCTGTTCGCCGATTGGGCCGCGATGATGCAACAGGGAGGCAGTCATGCGCCAAGCCCCACCCAAGAAGAACACGCAAAAACCACAGCCCCAGACAATGCCCCCCCAAGGACAGAACCCTCCGCCGAAACAAGAGCCGATGCGCCCCCTGCAACGCCATCGGGCGGGGCTGCACATGGCGACGACCCTCTCCGCGTTGCTCAGCTTGCCCTCCGTCTGGCCGAGCTTGAAAAACGCGTTGCCCAGCTTGAGTCCCGCGCCGCTGGCGCGGCTCGCCGAACTTAGCGCCGCCCACCCCGACCTTGCCCCCTATCTGACCCGCGAAATGGCGCTGCGCGCCCGCGACTTCATGAAGGGCGTCGCGCTGTACCGTGATCACCCCGCGCGGCGCGGCGCGGAAACCGCCCCCGTAATCTGGCGTTCAGGCTCGACCTTCTTCCGCGATTACGCGCCGGACGCCCCGAACGCGCAGCCTGTTCTGGTGGTGCCGTCGTTGATTAACCGCTTCACGATCCTCGACCTCCAGCCGGATCATTCTTTTATTCGCTTCCTCGCCGCACTTGGCTTCCGCCCCTTGGTCGTCGATTGGGACGAACCGACGGAGCAGGAAAAGCATTTCACCCTAGGCGATTATGTCACGCAACGCCTGATCCCCGCGATGAACATCGCCGCCTCCGCTCAACCGGCACACATCGTCGGCTATTGCATGGGGGGAGTCTTAGCGTTGGCCTTGGCGGCACTGCGCCCCGCAAGCACACGCAGCCTGACTTTGCTGGCGACGCCTTGGGATTTCCACGCCGGTTATGACGCGATGGGGCAGGACGGCAAGACACTGGAAGAAAAACTTAAATTTTGGCTGTCAGGCGACGATTTCCTCCCCATCGAAATCGTGCAAGGCGTCTTTACGTCGTTTCAGCCCCTCCACGCCTTTCGCAAATTTTCAGCCTTTACGGCTTACGATCAAGACAGCCCTCAAGCGACGAGGTTTGTCCTGACGGAAGACTGGCTGAACGACGGCGTGCCCTTGACCATCCCCGCCGCACGCGAATGCTTCGGCGATTGGTGCACGCGCAACATGACCGCGAAAAACGAATGGCGCGTCGACGGAGTCGTGATTGACCCGAGACAGGTAACCGTTCCCACTTATGTCGTCGTCCCAGGGCGCGACCGCATCGTCCCCCCGCAATCCGCCATGCCTCTGGCCCAAGCCCTACCCCACGCCATGCGCCACGAACCCATGATGGGCCATATCGGAATCATGGCAAGTCCCAGCGCCCCCTACCAAGTGTGGAAACCCTTGGCGGGGTGGTTGGGGTCGCATTAGGCAAACGATGTTCTTGACTATATGAGATTAAGAGCGGAGCCCCGAGGTCCCTTAATTATTTGGTGCCGCACCAACCGTTCAGGCCGAGGAAGAAGTTTATCCAAAGGCACGGTTTTGTATAAATCTCCGCCCTTACATGCGAACAGAGTCACCATTACTTTCGGATTGTTTATGGTTCCGGTCAAATAGTGGCCGTCCACAACATACGTTTTTCCATCAACATCAAAGAATTGGTGGTGGGCGCAATGGCTTTTGAGCTCCTCTTGCTGTTCTTCAGAAAGCCCGAGATCACGCTTCTCTACCCCTGTCATTTCTCGAAGTGTGTTTTGGAGGAAAGAAAATGCTCATTGGTTCTCTTACCACCCCATGATTTTTAGAGGGTAAGGAGGAGCGAGGGCTTGGGCGCAGGACAAAAGGAAGCGCAAACCGAGCTTGCCGGTGGAGCAGAGGGAACGGGCGATTTGCTTCAGACTGCCTTTTTGCGGCGTTTTTTTTG
>CAIXLI010000188.1 GCA_903920205.1 uncultured Pseudomonadota bacterium | reverse complement strand
CTAGGAGGCGACGTCCGCCCCTTCGTTAGCGAAGCCACAGCCGCGGAACTTGAACACTGCTTCAAAGCCGAAAAAAGCCGCCGTAAAGTAACCCCCGAAGTCAGGGATTAGCGGCAATTGCATTTTTGCATAAGGCCGCCGCCGCGTTTATTTATGCCTGCCTAGCAGAATCTATGGGTGACATCTGGTTCGGGGAGAGCGCCCATTGAGTGGTAGAGGGCGATTTCTATCGTTTTATAGTGCCGGAAACCGTAGGATTTTCTCATAGTGAGTTTGACTTTGTTGTTGAGGCCCTCGACGACACCGGAGGAAAACGCACCTTTGGCTTTGAACCAGTTGAGAATGAGAGGCTTGTGGCGGCGAATGGTGAGGGCCTCGCGCTTCAATGGTTCGATGCGCGAGCGCATGACGCGGGTTGTCCATCGGTCGATAAACTTGCCTGCCCACGCAGGCGATATGTATGTCCACAGCAACTGAAACTCCTCTTTCAGCAGATAGGCGCGGACGCTTTGTAGATTGTACTGCACAAGCTCGCGTAGTCTTGGTTCCTGCTTCTCGGTTAGATTTTCGGGACGTTTGAGCAGCAGCCATCTTGTCTTGGTCAGCAACGGCTCGCGCCCGGCGGCTTGCATGCGGCGATGTTCGCTAGCCCTGACTTCATCCAGCGCCTTGTTGATCCGCGCCACGATGTGAAAGCGGTCGAGAATATGTACCGCCTGACTGACGCGCTGCGCGATCACCTGTAGATACGGTTTCCACATATCGGAGCAGACATGCTCGATAAGCGCCGATCTTTTATCGCCAAGCATGTCGAAAAAGGCCGAGAAAGATTCGACGGTTCTGTCCTTGCCGATCCACAAAAGCCTTACGGCACCGCCGTTAAGCTGATACACGAGCGTCAGGTATTTGTGGTTTTTCTTCCACTGAATCTCGTCCACGCCGATCGCCGTGATCCCGTCAAGGTTCCGGTGCTGCAAACCCCACTCGACGATGTATTCGACGGCGTGAAACACTTTTTCCCACGACGTTTGAAAGCGTCTGCTGACTTCTGTCCACGACAGACTTCGCGCCCAACTCGCCAGAAACTGCATATAGGTTTTTGTCAACTGATGCTTGCCGTCAGCCCACGGCACTTCTTCGACCTTCACGCCGCATCGGGGACAATCTACGCGCCGCATGACGTACACAAGAAACACTGCATAGCCCCACAGCGGCACAAACTCGAACCGGCGCGGCTCGCTTGCATGATCGTAACACGGCGCGGCTTGATGGCAGCACGAGCACAGCGCCGCAGAGCCTTTGCGAGGCTTTACCTCCACGTCCAGGCTGTCGCGCCCCGCTTCCGTCACAAACCGCACCTGGCCGTACACAAAACACTTGAATCTTTCGCAACGATTCAGGATTGTCTTCACGAGCATTTATGGCTCCTCTCGCTGCTTTGTTTTGTTCTTCGCAAAACAAGCAATACAGCGATTAGCCTTAAATGCTCAACTTTCTACCCACGGATACCCCGGGGGAGCCAATTATCTTAACGACCGTATCGGAGGCTTGCTCGGCAATCGGGATGCAGTGGTTGTAATTCACGGCGGAAAAAATCGCGATGACCGTCGTAAGATTCAGGAAGAGTTTCGCAACAATCCGGATGTCTTGGTGCTGATTGCAACAGACGCCGCGGGCGAAGGCGTAAACCTTCAGAACGCCAACTTGAT
>CAIXLI010000187.1 GCA_903920205.1 uncultured Pseudomonadota bacterium | reverse complement strand
TCGCGGGGAGGGGCGGGGAGGGGGGGGGGAGACTGGGTTTGGAATCTGTTAATCATGCGACCACATTCACAATGCGATTAGGCACCACAATAACCTTCTTCGGCGCTTTATTGTCTAAAGCCCGCTTAACGCCCTCGTCAGACAAAGCGGCGGCTTCGACCTCCTTGGCAGGCAAATCCCGCGCCAGCGTAATCGTCGCTCGTAGCTTGCCATTGACCTGCACAGCAATAGTTACCGTGTTTTCCACCAGCAAAGCAGGGTCGGCCTTGGGCCAAGCCGTCTCAACCAGCATCGTTTGATGTCCCAATGTCTGCCACATCTCCTCGGCAATATGCGGCAACATCGGCGCAATCAATTGCGTCAGCGTCTCGACGCCCTCACGCAAAACGCTTGATTCTTGGGGGTTGGCTGCGTCCAAATCTTCTAACGCATTGCTTAACTCGCGTATCTTGGCAACCGCGCCGTTGAAGTGAAACCGTTCATAGGCCTCTGAAATCTGGGCAATCGTCCGGTGAATAACGCGCCGCGTTTTCTCGGCCTTCTCGTTAAACTGCCCCGCGCTCGGCGTCACGGAGGCCACATCTTCCGCCATTCGCCACAACCGATTGATATAACGCCAAGCGCCCTCAACCCCCGCCTCCGTCCATTCCAAATCGCGTTCGGGTGGACTATCGGACAGCATAAACAAACGGGCGGTATCCGCTCCATAGCCGGAAATGATCCTGCCCGGATCGACGACATTGCATTTCGATTTGCTCATCTTATCGCCGCGCAAAACAGCGACCGGCGTTTTGTCGTCGATCTTGAACGCCGTGCCATCGGCGTTCTTCTGCACCGTCTCGGGATACAGCCACGCGCCCTCCGCGCTTTTATAAGATTCGTGACACACCATACCTTGCGTAAATAATCCGGCAAAGGGCTCGTCAACGCCGATATGCCCCGTCTTCTTCATGGCGCGGGCAAAGAACCGCGCATAAAGCAAATGTAAAATTGCATGCTCGACGCCGCCCACATATTGATCGACCGGCAACCAATAATCCGCCGCTTCCCGTGCGACAGGCTGCGTCGCGTCGGTGGCCGAACAATAACGCGCAAAATACCAGCTTGAATCAACGAAGGTGTCGCAAGTATCCGTCTCGCGCCGCGCCGCCTTGCCGCATTGGGGACAAGCAACGTTCTTCCAAGTCGGATGATGATCTAAAGGATTGCCGGGCGTATCGAAAGCAACATCCTCCGGCAGAACGACAGGAAGATCCTTCTCCGGCACAGGAACCGCGCCGCAAGCCTCGCAGTGAATAACAGGAATAGGACATCCCCAATAACGCTGGCGGCTAACCCCCCAATCGCGCAGACGATATTGCACGGTGCCTGTGCCAGCATTGCGTTTTTCGATCTCGACGATAGCCTTCTTTTTGGCCTCTTCAACATCCAGCCCGTCAAGAAAAGACGAATTGAAAAGCGTGCCCTCTTCCGTAAAAGCTTCCGTGCCCACGGTAAACACCGCCGCATCCGCCCCTTTCGGCAGAACAACAGGCGTCACGGACAAATGATATTTCCGCGCAAAATCCAAATCGCGCTGGTCATGCGCAGGGCATCCGAAAATCGCCCCCGTGCCATACTCCATCAAAACGAAATTGGCGACATAGACGGGCAAAGTCTTGCCCCCCTCGAACACATGCGCGACTTTCAGCCCCGTGTCATAGCCCATCTTCTCCGCCGTCTCGATAGCGGCTTCCGTCGTGCCAATGCGATTGCACGCCACAATAAATTCCGCCAGCTTCGGATCTTTTGCTGCCAGTTCTGCCACCAAGGGGTGATTAGGCGACAAAGCAATAAACGACGCGCCAAACAAAGTATCGGGACGCGTAGTAAAAATCTCAATCGCGCCCTGACCGTTTTCCAGCGCAAACGTGACCTTGGCTCCTTGCGATTTTCCGATCCAGTTCTCTTGCATCAAACGCACCTTATCCGGCCAACGGTCGAGCGTCTGTAGCCCCGCCAACAATTCTTCGGCAAAGGCGGTGATCTTCAAAAACCACTGCGACAATTTGCGTTTTTCGACAACAGCACCCGAACGCCATCCCTTGCCGTCGATCACTTGCTCATTCGCTAAAACGGTATTGTCGAGTGGATCCCAATTAACCCAAGACTCCTTGCGGTCGATCAACCCCGCTTTCAGAAAATCCAAAAACAGTTTTTGCTGGTGCTTATAATAATCCGCGTCACAGGTGGTCACCTCGCGGCTCCAATCAATCGCCAAGCCCATGCTGCGCAATTCGCGGCGCATCGCGTCGATATTGTCATGCGTCCACTTGGCGGGATGCACGCCACGATCCCGCGCCGCGTTTTCCGCAGGTAGGCCGAAGGCATCCCACCCCATCGGGTGCATCACGTTAAATCCTTGCGCCCTTTTGTAACGCGCCACCACGTCGGACAAAGTATAATTCCGCACATGCCCCATATGAATGCGCCCCGAAGGATAGGGGAACATCGACATCACAAAGTATTTAGGCTTGGATTTATCCTCGAACGCTCGAAAGCTTTCCTTCTCTGCCCAAATATTCTGCCATTTGGATTCGGTGTTTTGCGGATTATAGCGCGTGGTCATGTGTGTTCTGTCCGGTACAAAGATGTCGTCCGATTATAAAAACCTTTTTGCGGACTCTTATCAAGGGGATTGACCCGTCCGCCCCCCACTTTTCCGCATCTTTCTGGAAAAATCTCTTTTTTGTCTTCAAAAATGAGGTTTTATGCGGAATCCGATTTTTAATAGGCGGTTCTTTCGAAAAGATCGTTGGCCTTATATTTTGTTAAAATCCGATCGAGTGTTCCATCCAATTCGATTTCACGCAAACCATTATCGACCATTTGTTTTAAGCGATCCTCTCCGCCAGCAGTCATCATGACGACGGGGTTTAAAATCAATGGAGGATTGGAAACTGCAAGTTTCAGAGCGTTGGGCTTAGTTTGCAAATAGTCGTTAATCGACGCTTTGTTTTCTTCTAGAAAATCAGCTTTTCCTGTTGCTACAGCCTCATAGGAATCGGATATTGGCGCCATTTCGGGCAGGCTCTGTTTATTAGCTTTTGGGAAACGCAGATGGATCGCCTTCGCCACTGCACCGCCATCGATATAGACAAAAGTATAGGCGGGATCGTTCAATTGCTCATAAGAGGTAAACTGTCGTGTATCGTCGCCACGCGTCCATACAAAGCCTTTAGAAAAAAAGACGGGATTGCTAAAATAGACTTGTTTGCCGCGGTTTGTATTTGCCCAATATGCACTGCAGGCCATATCAAAGCGATGGCTGTTAAGAGCCGTGACAACTTCGCCCAAACCGACTTCTTCTGTCCATTCAACTTTTAAATTGTAACGTTTCGCGATTTCTTCCGTCAGATCGTAAAAAAGGCCAGCTTTTTCTCTGGTGTTGGGATTTACATACAAAAAAGGTTTCCAAGAAGAATAGCCACAACGAATTACGTTGGTTCGCATAATTCGATCATAGGCGGTTTCCTGCGCTGGCTGTGTGACGGAGGAAGCATTGTTGCCGATAGTGAGATGCGCCACGATACCAGAGGTTAACGTGCTTAAAACGATAATCAATATGAGGTGAAGCGGCTTCATAAGACACTCCGCAAAAGAGTCCGTGCAAAACTTTGTGTAACTGGCATCAGGTTGGAAGCCTGTCGTGGAAGAGTATGGCGAATTGAGCGAGCGCCTGTTTCCATTCTCTTGGTGGCATGATGGACGAAAGCTTGGCATTTTTCAATGCCAGATAAATAAGCTTGAGGGCAGAGTCATCTGACGGGAAAGAGCCCTTGGTTTTAATCACCTTTCTGATTTGTCGGTTGACGGCTTCGATGACGTTGGTGGTGTAGATGACGCGGCGGATCTCTTGTGGATAGGCGAGGAAGGGAACGATATTTTCCCAATGGCGCTCCCACATAGGAGCGATGGTGGGATATTGATTGTGCCAGGTGCCCTTGAAGGCAGCCAGGGCCTCTTGGGCCGCCGCTTCTGTCGGAGCGGTGTAGATCACCTTCAGATCTCGCGTAATGGCCTTGTAATCTTTCCATGACACGTATTTGAGTGAGTTCCGGATCATATGAACGATACAGAGCTGCACTGTGGTTTGGGAGAACACGGCGGCAATAGCATCGGGCAGACCGGTGAGGCCGTCGCAACAGGCGATGAGGATGTCTTCGACGCCCCGG
>CAIXLI010000186.1 GCA_903920205.1 uncultured Pseudomonadota bacterium | reverse complement strand
CCGAAGTCAGCGGGGCAAGCATAGTTGATGAACACAAAGGGAACCCCCACGAAAGTGAGGTTCCCATTTTCTTTCTTAGGAAGATTATGTAAGAAGTCTATTATCGACACGAAAAGAAAGAATAAGTCTCCAATCTGGGCACGGCTTTCCGCCTACGCAAGGAGCTTCGGCGGACAGGTCGCCAGCATGACGATAGAGGAACAAGGATTATTATGACGCTGCTTACGATCAAAAAACTTCCCGCCGAAGTTCTGCGCCACGTGGCGCAGCCGGTGACCAGCGTGGACAAACGCGTTGCCAAGTTTATGGAGAACCTTGCCGAAACGATGTACAAGGGCAACGGCATAGGGCTTGCCGCCAATCAGGTTGGCGTTTTGGAGCGCGTGATCGTTGTCGATATTTCGGATGAACGCGACGGGCGCAACACGTTGCTGATGGCGAACCCTGAAATACTCGGAAGCGATCCCGACGAGATTTTTATCTATAACGAAGGCTGTTTGTCTATCCCCGGGCATTATGCCGATGTTAAGCGCCCTAAGCGGCTGCGCATGACTTATCTCGACCAACACGGCAAGAAACAAGAACTGGAAGCCGAGGATTTGTTGAGCCAATGCATCCAGCATGAAATCGACCATCTTAACGGCGTCTTGTTCATCGACCATCTTTCGAAGCTGAAGCGCGACATGATTTTGCGCAAGATCGAGAAAGAAAAAAGAGAAGAAGAAGGCGGACATATTCTATGAGTGCGCCCTGCCCCCTTCGCCTTGCTTTGATGGGCACGCCGGATTTCGCCGTGGCGGCTCTGGAGGCTTTGCACCAAGCGGGGCATGCGATTGTCGCCGTTTATTGCCAACCGCCGAAACCGGCGGGGCGCGGACATCAAGTTCAAAAGACATCAATGCATCGAGCAGCAGAGGCTTTGGGCATCGAAGTGCGGACACCGAAAACTTTGCGCGATCCCGTGGAGCAGGAAAAATTCGCGGCGTTGAATTTGGATGTTGCGGTCGTCGCGGCTTATGGTCTTATCCTGCCGCAGGCGATTTTGGACGCGCCGAAATTTGGCTGCATCAATATCCACGGCTCTCTATTGCCGCGTTGGAGGGGTGCCGCGCCTATTCAACGCGCGATTTTGGCGGGCGACAAGGAAACAGGCATTACGATTATGCAGATGGATGCGGGTCTGGATACCGGCGCGATGCTGATAAAGGATAGCGTGGCGATTACGGATAAGACGACGGCGCAAGAACTGCATGACGCTTTAGCTACTATGGGGGCGCGGCTGATTGTGCGTGCGTTGGACGATCTGGCGACGGGAACGCAGCACCCCACGCCGCAGCCGGAAGAGGGCGTGACGTATGCCAACAAGCTGACCCGCGAAGACGGCAAGATCGAATGGACAAAACCTGCTTATGAGATCGAGCGACAACTCCGCGCTTTGCATCCGTGGCCCGGGTGTTATTTTTCGTTGAACGGCGAGACGGTCAAATTGCTTGCCGCGACTTTTGTCGCTGCTCAGTCGGGAGAGGCTGGAGTTTTGCTCGATGATCAATTTACTGTCGCTTGCGGAACACAGGCTTTGCGGCTCGTCTCGGTGCAACGCGCGGGAAAGAACGCGACGGAGGGAGCTTCCCTCCTGCGCGGGTTGAGGTTGCCGATAGGGTCGAGATTATGACTCGCTGGAAATTGACTATCGAATATGACGGAACGCATTTTTGCGGCTGGCAGAAACAGACCAACGCTGTTTCCGTTCAACAAACGTTAGAAGAAGCGATTGAAAAATTTGCGGGCGAACGCGCCGCGCTACTTGTCGCCGGACGCACGGATACGGGCGTGCATGCGCGGGCGCAGGTGGCGCATGTCGATCTGGCAAGGGAGACAAGCGGCGCTGTTGTGCGCGATGCGGTTAATCATTATGTGCGTCCGCACAAAATATCGATCCTAAGCGCCGAGCAAGTCGACGAGACTTTCCATGCACGGTTCAGCGCGTTAGGGCGGAGCTATAGCTATCGCATCGTCAACCGCCGCGCTCCTTTGGCTTTGGAATGCGATTACGCGTGGCATGTGAAGAAACCGTTGGATGTCGAGGCGATGCAAAAAGCCGCCGATAGTCTCCTCGGCACGCATGATTTTTCGACCTTCCGCGCCCAGAATTGCCAAGCCAAATCACCGATCAGGACTTTGGACCAGCTTGATGTGACGCAAGACGGCGAGGTCATCACTATTAAAACAGCAGCGCGTTCATTTTTGTATCATCAAGTTCGCAATATGGTCGGGTCCCTGAGTTTCGTCGGAACGGGATATTGGTCGCTGGAGCATTTTAGAAAAGCCTTTGCCGCCTGCGACAGAACCAAGGGCGGATTGAACGCTCCGGCACAGGGATTATGTTTCTGGAGCGTAACTTATCCCCAGAAATGACGACTTATCGACAGATTGTGGGCAAGACACAGTTTTAACATAGAGCAACAACTCATAATAGAAAAGAAGGACACGCTTTCGTGTTCTTAAAACAAAGTGCCGATGTTCCTCGATCCTCCCTTTTCTTCACACCCCAAGAGGCCCGCGAGGCCGAAAGGATAGCGCAGAGGCTTGCCCCTGCGGGACGCGGTGATATTCATTTAGGCGCGGTCATATATTACGCGCCAAACGATTGGACTGTGTGGTTACAGGGCGAGAAATGGACGCCCGAAACATTCCGCGACGATCTACGCGTGCTGACGGTGACGGCGGACGAAGTGCATCTATCATGGCCGGGCGAAGACGACGCTCCCCCGCGTGAAATCACGTTAAGGCCGAACCAGTCCTATCAAATTGCGACCGAGAGCGTGATTACGAGCCCTTAGCCGTCAAATAAACAAAACGGCGGCGAATATCGTCGATTCCAAGTTTGGGCGGCAGGCTTTCATCGTGATTAGCATAAGCCTGTAGGACTTGCCGATAAAGCATCGCGGCCCCCTCCTGATCAGCGGCCTTGTCGTGCATGATCGCCAGTTCGAGGCGGTAGAGCATATTGGCAGGGTCAAGTTCTACAGCACGATGCTGGAACGTCAAAGCCTGTGTGATGTCGTTAGGGCGCATAAAATTCTGCGCGGCTTCTGCGTGATATTCGGCCTGATCTTCCTGATCCTCTTCCTCGGCTTGATCCTCGGCATCACCCTCAACTGTCACATCCAAAACAGGGGGCAGCCCTTTCTTCCGCAAGGAAGATTCTGTCGCGGCGGAATCAGGGGGCAACACAACATTTTCCGGCGGCGCAAGCGCCGATGAGGTAAGCATAATATCGAAAGGCTCCACAGCCTCCGGCGCAAGGCTCGTCGACACAGGGCGTGGAACGGACAAAGCCGCGCCTAAAATAAGAGCGAAAAACCCCAGCACCCGCGCTACCGCAATCCTTTTCCCATTCCAATAGGGGCGCGACAAAGTGCCGCGAGTCCTTCTTGGCGAAGAATGCATGCGTATGTCGTTAGCGGGGCGACGGTGTCTTTTAACGGCAGTCATAAGAAAATCTCCTAGCATAGGAAGTCGCGCAACACGATTCTTTTCGCGCATCCCCACGCAACCACAGACAGGGACAAGTCTTTAAATTACAACGCGATAAACGGTATGGTTAATGCGCCTTGTCCACAACCAAAACCCCTGACGCTCTCTGTGTTTTATCAAATTTTAATCTCCTTCCCATCATTTTGTACGCCCGCGTATGTTTCATTTTCGGAGTTTTCATGCTCACTCACGATACCCCCATCCTTCTGATCGATAACAACGCTGCCGTTCAGAAAACCGTCAGCAAAGCGCTTCACAGCGCGGGGTATGCCAACATTCATGTCTCCGACAGTGCTGGAGAGGCTTTGGAAAAAATCAAAGCTGCGATAGAGACAGAGCAGCTATACAAGATCATCTTTCTCGACTGGACGCTGCCTGAAGAGGAAGGGCTTGCCTTCCTTACCACCTGCCGCGACGAGCTTAATCTCAAAGACGCCGCCATCATCCTCCTAACCGCAGCCACCGCCCCGAAGGGGCTGTTGAACGCGATGGGACGCGGCGCGACGTCCTATATGACGAAGCCCCTCTCCGCCGAAGATGTTTTGCGCAAGGTCGAGCAGGTTGGAAACTGGGTCGAGGCGCAGGAAGGCGACGCGTGAGACTTTCTCGACCGCTTGGTTTATAATCGCGTTTTATGAAAGTGGGGGCGTTATGGAAAACTACAAGCAGTTTTTAGCCGCTTTGTGCGGTGGCGTGGCTGTCCTTCTGGGCAGTTATTTCTTGCACCACGATGCACGTGTTTTTTCACAAACGTCTACGCGGCAGACAGCCTATGAGCGCGTCATGCAGACACAAACCCTACGGTGTGGTTATGTCCTCGTAGCGCCAAGCCTTGTCAAAGACGCGGCGACGGGGCGGCTTTCGGGGATGGTTTTTGATCTTATGACCGAACTGGGGAGAACGCTTAACCTGAAGATCGACTGGGCGGAAGAAACCACTCCTGCGACCGAATTGGAGGGGTTGCGCACGCGCCGCTATGACATGATCTGTGCGGTGCTTTATCTGCGCCCCAACCTTATGCCCCATGTCGAATACACGATCCCGTATCTTTACGTTCCCATCAACGTGATTCAACGCAAGGGAGAGGAGCGGTTCAAGACGATAGCCGATATTGACAAGCCTTCCGTCAAGGTGGCGGCCGTTGACGGGACGATGCCCATGCTGATCGCGCAAGAAGATTTCAAGAATGCGGGGATTTACTCTCTGCCGGAACATACGGCCTATGCCGAAAACATGCTGTCCATTACGACGCGCAAGGCCGATGTGACGTTTGTCGACCCGCTGATTTTTTCCAGTTTTGCCAACAACAATCCCGATCAACTGGAGATCAACACGGCGGTCCCGCCTCTGCGCGTTTTTGCGAACGTCTTCGCGGTTTTGAAAGGGGAGCATGATCTGGAAACCATGATGAGTGCCGCCCTTCAACACATGCTGAACAACAACAAGATTGAACCTCTGATCCAAAAATACGAACCGTATCCTGGAGCGATTTTGCGGGTCACGCAGCCCTATGCCAAGCGATAGCTTGCCGACTAAAATCCCTCCGCCGGAAAATCCATGATCGGCTTGGAGCCTGAGATAATAGCGCGATAGGGAGCGTCGGCTTGGGAGAGGATGCGGCTGAAGTAGAAATTGGCAGTTTTCAATTTGTTGTCATAGAACGGCGCGAGATCACCCGCCGTCAGTGCTTTGGTCGCTGCGGCTTTGGCTATTTTCAGCCACATAAAGCCGACGGCGACCAGCGCAAAAAGGCGCAGATAGTCTGACGCCCCAGCACCCGCTTCGTCCGCATCAGCGGCGTCGCGGGTGAAAAGATACAGCGAGGCCATTTGAAGCTTGCTGTACGCGCTTGTAAAATTGGGCAGGAAATCCGCCAAGGCTCCATTGTCTTTTTCCGCAGACAGGAATTCCGCCACGGGATGGAAAAACCGGCGCAAGAGGCGTCCGTATTCCTCGGTCATTTTACGCATAACGAGATCGAGCGCCTGAATGCCGTTGGTGCCTTCGTAAATCTGGGTGATGCGGGCATCGCGCACATATTGCTCGATGCCAGTATCGCGGATATAGCCGTGACCGCCGAAAATTTGCAAAGCAGCGTTGGTGGCATCGAAGGCCATATCGGTCGTAAAGGCTTTAACGACGGGGATCATCAGCGCGACGAAATCAGCCGCTTCGGCGCGTTTTTGGGCATCGGGATGCTTGGCCGCAATATCCATATCGCGGGCAACCCAGAAAGCCAGAGCGCGGCAGCCTTCGGTCAGGGATTTCATCGTCAGCAACTTCAATCGCACATCGGGATGCACGATCAAAGGATCTGCGGGTTTATGGGGAAATTTCGCGCCAGTGAGAGAGCGCATTTGCAGCCGTTCTTTGGCGTAAGAAGCCGCGTTTTGATAGGCGACCTCCGCCAGACCAAGGCCTTGCAGCCCCACGAACAGACGCGCTTCGTTGACCATCGTAAACATCGCGCTCATGCCCTTGCCGGGCTTGCCTATGATCCAGCCTGTCGCGCCGTCGAAATTCATGGCGCAGGTGGAAGAGGCATGAATGCCCATTTTGTTTTCAAGCCGACCGCAAGATACGGCGTTCCGCGCCTTGGTTTCCGGCAGGAATTTTGGCACGAGAAAAAGGCTGATGCCGCGCACGCCGGGCAGAGCATCCGGCAACCGCGCCAGAACAAGATGGACGATATTCTCCGACAGATCGTGTTCGCCCGCCGAGATAAAAATCTTTCCGCCGGTGATGCGATAGGTGCCATCGGCTTGCGGTTCGGCCTTGGTGCGGATAAGGCCGAGATCGGTGCCGCATTGTGGTTCGGTCAGACACATCGTGCCTGTCCATGTGCCGTCGACCAGCTTGGGCAAATAGGTTTTTTTGATGTCTTCCGTCGCGTGTCGCTCCAAAGCGTTGTACGCGCCATGTGAAAGGCCGGGATAGGTGCCAAACGCCATGTTCGAGGAATTGATCATTTCATCGACAGCGCAGTTCAGCAACAAAGGCAGACCTTGACCTCCATATTCCGTTTTGCACGACAGCCCCGTCCACCCGCCTTCGCGGAAAGTTTTGTAGGCCTCCTTGAGCCCATGCGGCGTTTTGACTTCGCCGTTGACAAAGCTACAGCCTTCGACATCGCCCGTATGGTTCAAAGGAAACAGAACCTTCTCGCATAATTGTGCCGCCGCGTTCAGGATCGCATCGACTCCCTCCGCCGTCGCCTCGGCATAGCAAGGCAAGGACGTCAGAGACGGCGCATCGACCACCTCGTTCAGGATGAAGCGGATTTCTTCAAGCGGGGCTTTATAGGCGGGCATTCTTGGCTCCTAGTTCCGCAAAGGTTTTCCCTTTTTCAGCATATGCGCGATACGCGCCGCTGTCTCGGGCGTGTGTTCAAGCTTCATGAACTCGCGGTGTTCAAGCTCCAGCATTTGCTGTTCGGTCGTTGGCGCGGTGAAGTCGCGTTCGCCGCCGCACAAAACCGCCGCCAAAGCTTTAGACACCGTGACATCGTGGGGCAAGGCCTTGCCGAGCACGCGCAAGCCTTCGATCACCAAGCCCAAGGCCGCACGTCCCGTAGGCCCGGGCAGGTTCAAGACCAGAGGTTCCGGCGGCTTGTAATCCTTCGCCAGTTGCAGCACGCGCTGTTTGGAATCGAACAACAAGCGGTCGCGGTTCATCGTGATTCCGTCGGATTCGCGCAGATAAAGAAGGTCACGTGCATCGAAGGCGGAGGTCGATTGCTTGGCGTGGCTGATCGTCTCGAACACGCGAAGAACCGGGGGAATTGGCCCACCCAGGCGTTTCTTGACGGCAAAAGCGCGGCCCAACATTTGCGTGCAACCGCCCCAGCAGGGAATAAGCCCGACGCCGACTTCCACCAAACCGATGGCTGTTTCCGCATGCGCCTGAACCGCCGAGCAATGCAGCGTGATTTCGCAGCCGCCCCCCAGCACAAGACCCGATGTCGCCGCCACGGTAGGGAAAGGAGCAAAGCGCAGCGCGTGATAGGTTTCATGCCCTTGCCGGATTAAATCGCCGAGCACGGAATACATGGAAATATTCATCGCAAAAAGCGCCGCGCCCAAATTCGCGCCAGCAGAAAAGGCTTCGGCTTCGTTATGGATCACAAGGCCTTTGTATTTGCCGCCGCTTTTCTGGATGGTGGCGATAGTTTTTTTCAAAAGCGCAAAGATGTCCACATCGATCGCGTTCATCTTGGTATGGAATTCAAAGCACAACACGCCGTCGCCGACATCCCACACGCTGGCGGACCCGTTTTCCAGCAAGGGCGTAGCGGCGCGTTTGATGTCTTCCAAAAGCAAAACGCCCTTGGGGCGTGTGATTTGTTGATACGCGCCATCGACTGACAAAAATTCCAGTTTCCCGTTTTCGACGCGATAGAAAGAGCGCCCTGCCGCTTTTTGCAACAAATCGGGGACGGTTTTGCCTTCGGACTTCAGTCTATCGGCGAACCACCCTGCCCCGACTTTGTCGATCAGCTCGAATGGTCCAAATCTCCAGTTAAAGCCAAGACGCATCCCCGCATCGACCGCCGCGATATCCTCGGCAATTTGCGGCACCAGCGAAGCGGCATAAGCCAAGGTTTGCGAGAGAACCGTCCATGCAAATTTTCCGATGGCGTCCGGTTCTTCGCAAAGAGCGCGAAGGCTTGATCCCGCTTCTTCAATGGATTCCGGCTTGACCTTGACCGAGGGGCGATAGGCACCTGTTTTCAGGTCTATCGCTTCGATCACCTTGCCGGATTCCGTTTTGTTGACGCGATAAAACCCGCCCTTGCCCTTGCGCCCAGTATAGCCGTCCGCGATCATCTTATCGATCAGGGGATGCGCGATGTTCACGGCGCGATAGGCATCGTCTGCCGCCAAAGTCGACAAAAAACTTTTGGCGATCAACGGCATTAGGTCGAGCCCGATCAGATCGATCAACCCGAAAACGCCCGTTTTGGGCATGCCGGTTGGTTTGCTGAAAACGGCGTCGGCTTCCTCGACCGTCAGGCCGAGCTCGAACGCGGCATTGACCGCGCATTGCAAAAAGAAGATGCCCAAGCGGTTGGCGATAAAGCCTGGGGCGTCTTTGCACGGTACGATGCCTTTGCCCAAAGCGCGGTCGCAAAAATCGCTGATGACTTCCGCCGTGGCCTGATTTGTTTTTTCCCCGACCACCAATTCCAGCAAACGCATAAAGCGCGGCGGATTAAAAAAATGCGTGATGAGAAAATCCTGCGCGAACTGTTCCGACTGGTCTTTGATGAGAAGGCCGAGCGGAATGGTCGAAGTGTTCGACGACACGACAGAGCCCTTCTTCCGAACCGCGTCTATTTTTTTATAAAGGTCTGATTTGATCTGCGGGTTTTCCAAAACCGCTTCGATAATCCAATCAACATCGGCGAGTTTGTCTAGATCGTCTTCCAAATTGCCGACCGTAATCAGGCTTGCGTTTTTGGGATGCATAAAGGGGGAAGGATCGGTCTTTTGCAACCGCTCCAGCGCAGTTTGCGCGAGGAAATTACGATCCTGTTTGTCCTCTAAAACGATGTCGAGCAGGACGACGGGCACACCCGCATTGGTGATATGCGCGGCGACTTGGCTACCCATTACGCCGGAGCCGATGACGGCGACTTTTTTGATTTGAACATCAGTCATGGTCTCTTCACCCTTTTATGTGACGTCTTGCGTTTATTCAAGATTTTCCAAAATCGTCGCGATACCCTGCCCGCCGCCAATGCATTGGGTCGCAAGCGCAAAACGTTTTCCTTCGCGTTTCAGCAAAGAGGCAGCCTTCCCCACAAGACGTGCGCCCGTTGCGCCTAAAGGATGCCCCAGCGCAATCGCGCCGCCGTCGCGATTGACCTTGGCAATGTCAAAATCCAATTCGCGGATACAGGCAAGCGCGGGGCTGGCAAAGGCTTCGTTCAGTTCGATGATGTCGAGTTCTTTGACAATTAATCCCGCCCGTTGCAAGGCTTTGCGGGTCGCGGCGATGGGGCCGATGCCCATGATCTCTGGCGCACACCCCGAAACCGCAATCGCCTTAATCCGCGCCAGAATAGGCAGACCGTGGGCGCGAGCGTAATCTTCGCTCGTCACTAAAGTCGCGGCGGCTCCGTCAGTTACAGGCGTCGAGGTTCCCGCCGTGACAGTGCCGTTTTCCTCAAAAGTCGGCGGCAATTCCCCCAGTTTTTCTATCGTCGTGCCGTGGCGTATGCAGCCGTCTTTTTCAACACTGCCCGTCGACGTTGGGATCGGCACGATTTCTTCCCTAAAATTTCCGGCATTTTGCGCCGCCGCCGCTTTTGCTTGCGACAGGACGGCGAAGACCTCCTGTTCATGGCGCGACACGTTGTATTTTCGGGCGACGTTTTCGGCGGTGATGCCCATGCTGAGGTAGGCTTGAGGATATTTTTCGGCAAGCGCGGGGTTGGGCATAGGATTGAACCCCAACATCGGCACGCGGGTCATGCTTTCGACTCCCGCGCAGATGAACGCCGAACCCGCGCCCATCTGAATAGCACCCGCCGCCATATGGATAGCCTGCATCGACGAACCACAAAGGCGGTTCACGGTTGCGCCCGCGACTTCTAGCGGCAAAGGCACGAGAAAACCGATCAGCCGCGCCAAATTCAACCCCTGCTCGCCCTCGGGAAAAGAGCATCCGACGATCAAGTCCTCAATATCGGCAGGATTAACCTTCGTACGCTCGACCAAAGCGCGGATAACGGCGGAGGCAAGCTCGTCGGGACGCGTTTTTGCTAATTCGCCTTTCGTAGCGAAACAGAAAGGCGAACGCGCATAGCCAGCGATAACGACAGAGGTCATGGAAACTCCGAGTAAAAGACGGCGGATATTCTGGCATTTCCAACAAAGCCGCTAAACGGGGTGTTTTTGCTTTGCTGCGCGTGGTAAGAAAGGTTTGCTATCATTACGCGATTAGTCAAAAAAAGAAACGGAAATCGACCATGAAAAGATACAAAGTTGCAGTCGTCGGCGCGACAGGCGCCGTGGGGCGCGAAATGCTGAAAACCCTCGCCGAACGGAAATTCCCCGTTTCGGAGGTGATCGCTTTGGCCTCGGGCCGTTCCGCAGGCGGCGAAGTCAGTTTCGGCGAGGATGATGTCGTACGCGTTCACGATCTGGCAAAATTTGATTTTAAAGGCGTCGACATTTGCCTGTCCTCCGCTGGCGCAAAAATCTCCGAAGAATTCGCGCCTCGCGCTGGCAAGGCAGGATGCGTGGTGATTGATAACACCTCACACTTCCGCATGGATCCCGACGTTCCCTTGGTCGTGCCGGAGGTGAACCCTTCCGCCATCGCGGGATATACCAAGCGCAATATCATCGCCACCCCCAATTGTTCGACTATTCAAATGCTGGTCGCGCTGAAACCACTGCACGACCTCGCCACGATCAAGCGCATCGTCGTCGCCACCTATCAGGCGGTTTCCGGCGCAGGCAAGGAAGCAATGGACGAGTTGTTCGTGCAAACGCGTGCTGTCTTTGTCAACGACGAGATCAAGCGGGAAATTTTTCATAAACAAATCGCCTTCAACGTCATTCCGCAAATCGACGTTTTTATGGAAGACGGCATGACCAAGGAAGAATGGAAAATGGTCGCGGAAACGAAGAAAATCCTCGACACCAAGATCAAGGTCTCGGCGACCTGCGTGCGCGTGCCTGTTTTCATTGGCCATTCCGAAGCCGTCAACGTCGAATTCGAAAAGCCGATCAGCGCCGCCGAAGCCCGCGCCGCTTTGAAAAAGGCCAAAGGCATTACCGTCATCGACCACCAACATGAAGACGGCTTTGTCACCCCCATCGAATGCGCAGGCGAAGACAATGTCTTCGTCAGCCGCATTCGCGAAGACATCTCCGTCGAAAACGGCCTGAACCTCTGGATCGTCGCCGACAACCTACGCAAAGGTGCAGCATTAAACGCCGTGCAGATCGCGGAGATTTTGGCGAAGGACTATTTGAGGTAGAACTATAGCCCCTCTCCCCCATCGGGGGAGAGGGGATTTGTTCGTCACAGCCCCAAAACCTTATCCCCCACAAACGGATTGTTTTCGCGTTCTTGGGCGAAGCTTGACGTGCGTCCATGCCCGGGCACGAACTCGACATCTCCCAAAGGCCACAGTTTTTGCGTGATGGATTTTATCAAATCGTCATGATTGCTGCGCGGCAAATCCGTGCGCCCGATGGAACCTTTGAATAGTACGTCGCCTACTTGGGCGAAGTTGTTGTCCTTGTTGTAATACACGACATGCCCTGGCGTATGTCCTGGGCAATGAATGACTTGCCATGTCGTTCCACCAACGGTCACCGTATCGCCGTCTTGAAGCCAACGGTCGGGTTCAAAACTGTCCATGCCCTTGATGCCGTATTGCGTCGAGCTTTCGGGAATATTGTCGATCCAAAAGGCATCGGCCTTATGGGGACCTTCAATAACAGCACCCGTCGCGGCTTTCAGCGCCTTGCTACCCCCGCCGTGGTCGAGATGCCCGTGCGTGACCCAAATTTTTTCAACCGTCAGCCCGCGCCGATTAATTTCGGCAAGCATGCGATCAATATCCCCGCCTGGATCGATCACCGCGCATTTCTTGGTCTTGATGCACGCAACAATGGTGCAGTTCTGCCCGAAGGGCGTGACCTGAACGATGGAAATGTCGATTGTCGGTTCTTGAGTCATTGCAGCCTGTTGCGCAAAAAGTGGTGAGCCAAAGAAGGTGAACCCTGACTCCGAGGGGAAATTAAGCATAAATTTTCGTGAAGAAGCAAGGTTCTCCTGCAGGGCGGAATCATAAATCGTTAACATTGGAATGATTGAGGCAGTTTGTCAGAAAAAGGTCGTTCAAGCCAGCTTTTCTGCGTTTTGACTTGAGGGATAGTTTTTCTGGGATGCGTTTGAGCATGTTGAAAGCAGCGTGTT
>CAIXLI010000185.1 GCA_903920205.1 uncultured Pseudomonadota bacterium | reverse complement strand
TCCAGAGGCAAGCTGTTTTACCGGCTGGTCGAGCAGGCGGTGAATCTCGACCCCGTTCCCGCTAAAACAATAACACACAAGATATAGCGGGTGATGGAGTCAACTAGATAGCCCAGAAATACTTTACCTCCCCGCCCTTAACACAATGGCTTGTTGTTAATGGTACCATGTTTGAGACGAAATCGAGGGTACAAGAAAAATTTCCCTCTTGCATTACAGTAACATCGGCAACAAGGCGGGCCGGCACTCAAGCACGAGACGTAACTGACTGATTTATAAGACATACGCCCATAGCTCAGCTGGATAGAGCATCGGTTTCCTAAGCGAGTGGTCATTTGTGATCGCAGCAGCCCTTCCTGCCGCCCATCCGCAATAATCCCAATATGCAGAAAATGACGGTAGGACGCGGGGTTGGACACTATCGGCTGTTCTAGACAGTTCGCACCAGCACCCCCTTTTTGACGCCAAAAGCTGTGTCCTCTTTTGCCGTGTTTGCAATGGGTTTGCAGTTCTCCTTTTCGCGTGTTTACAAGCAGCCTTCGTTGTGTCGATAATAAGTTCGACCAATATCGGGGGCTTGCGGCTCGGCGTAAATCAAAATACGGGGGGACAGGATGGCCAATAGCCGAAAACCAATAAATCAAAAACAAAGAGCCGAGCGTTCTTGGGCCCTTTTGATTCGAAGAGCGCGGACGAAGCCCATTGTAGATATGGAATATACCTATGGCGAACTTTGCCACGAGCTAGGCTACCATCACCGTGCAGCACAATGGTTTCTTG
This sequence comes from uncultured Pseudomonadota bacterium, assembly GCA_903920205.1. Lineage (GTDB taxonomy): Bacteria > Pseudomonadota > Alphaproteobacteria > UBA9219 > UBA9219 > CAIXLI01. The sequence goes on along the minus strand of CAIXLI010000185.1, from coordinate 1,225 downwards.
GCATTATTCAATCCTATTGCCATGATAATCGTTTGCCACCGCTGCAAGCGTTAGTCGTAAACGCTAAGACGAGAATCCCAGGGAAAGGGTACGACGGTTCTGTTAGGACAAAGGCCCAACATATGCGGGACTTAAAACGGATTAAAACCCAGAATTGGGAAAGCAAAGTTAGTTTCTGAATAAGAAAGCACCGCGAGCATGACCGAAACCATAACCTATGACAAAAATATAAACACGCGAATCAAGGCGACATGCTCGAAATGTGGAAAAGGCATAAACCACACAATCCTGAAATCCGTAAATGTGGATGGACAGGAGGAGGTAGACATTCACAACATATTTTTTTGGAATGCTGCGCATCAAATAATTCGATGTGAGGGATGTGAAACAATCTCTTTTCGATCCTTGACCTCAGATTCGGAAGATAGTGATTTTTGCACAGATGAAAATGGACAAACTATCCAGCACGATATCGAACGCGAAGAATTGTACCCGTTTAGAAACCCGCGCAATGTTAAAAGCCCACATTATATGATGCTGCTGCCGATTGGATTGTATGAAGTTTACCAAGAAACGATACGTGCAATGAATGCCAACCTTCCAATTCTTACGGCTATCGGGATTGGAGCCGTTATAGAGACGGTAGCGAAGGGAGCAAAGGCACAGGGCAGAAATCTGGAAAAGAAGATCGACAATTTAGTTGTTTTGGGTGTTCTAACCTCTCAAGGGGCGGTGATTTTGCACAAACTGCGTGATCTTAGAAATGAAGCTGCGCACGAAGTTAAGCGGCACAAACAAGAGGACCTTAATACGGCTTTAGATGTTATAGAAAACATGTTTGACGCCGTATATGTATTGCCCGCAAGGGTTCGCAAAATCTCCAAATAACTTAATCCGTGTCTAATCAAAGCCTACGGCATTATAGGTTGGCATCGTTTTATGATAAGCTTAAGGGTGCTGTTTGCAACCGATTCAGCTGTTGTCTGATCTTCCCGCGAAAAATTGGACAGTTGTTAAGCGACTTTTAGCTCCATTTGCTCCGGCGTCAAATAGTTGATGGGGGAATGGATACGTTGGCGATTGTAGTAGCCTTCGATGTATTGAAACAAGGTAACTGCCTAGCCCCTAATTAGCCAGACAAGGCAGGAATAAGGGCGTCGGTCCGGGAAGATAGGGTTTTGAGAATGTCCCAGTCCTGTTTTCGAGCCGTGGATATGACGGAGCG
>CAIXLI010000184.1 GCA_903920205.1 uncultured Pseudomonadota bacterium | reverse complement strand
TAGACCGTGCGTCGCGCCAGCCCTGTCGCTTGCGCTACAGCACTTACGCCGCCATGGCCTATCGCCCGCGCTTCGGAGGCCGCCCATATCCGGCGGCTTCGCTCGTCCAACGTCGGCGCAAGCGCTTTCCATTTTCTGCGAAGAGTTCTGATTTGCGAGGCTGCGATCATCTCCGCGATTCTATCGCGGCTGTTTCCTTAAAGGAATCCCCCCCCAGCTCTTTACTGTAAACTGTGACAAAACTGACTTAGTTATTTAGTAACAGTCCCTTACCATCAACGGCTATTTGTTTGGCGGAAAAGCTCGGGCGAAAGCTCGTTGCCCACGCCATAAAGCAATCCGAGAATAATTCCGGATTGATCCGGTTCATCAAAATGTTGAGCCACCGCGCTCCCGGCACACCGTGATGGTAAGGAAAGAATTTGCGCAGAAAATCGATATGCGCTTTACCCCAAGCCCCTATGTCCTCAAAATCGTCACACGAGGCTATCGTCGCGCACACCACCAGCAGCAGAACCTCCGGCAGCGGGTGCGCTACTCGCCAACTCGCGCGAAAATCCTCAACCTCCGAGAAATGCTCCAGCAGGCTCTTTGTCTTCTCTTTTTCAAACCCTTCCATCGCCTCCCCCCCTTTTCAGAAGGCAAGTGAATCATGACTTCGTAAATCTTTATTAACCCGAGTTCAGGGCCCTGGTTAACGCTGCCGTGTTGTAGGTGACGGAGACGATGCGGTTGGGGGATGTGACAGGGGTTTTGGGGCGGTTAAAGCATGAAATGTAGAGCGCTTTTTATTTTTGACGAGATGGGCAACACGGCGTTTTGACGGATTGTTTTGCCGGAGATTGAAGCCGCTTTTTGGGTGTGTCTAGTGGAAAGAAACAACAGTTGGCGGATCGAAAATTTATTCAACAAAACATTGACGGTTGTGGACGCCAGATAAGGGATAACGTTTAACGCAATCGCATGAACTTGTTTCTTTGAAAAATAATCATAATGTTTAAAGGGCAACCCCGCCTCCTTTTGAGTCTGTTTCTTTGAAGAATTGTATGCAAGTTCTTTGAGCACGACCTCGTCAATCTGAAATCCCCAGAGTGCGTTCATTTGCTGTGTTGAAAAAGTGCTGATTGCTTCCTGTGACATCATACCAAAGGCTTCTGTCGGCAAATAAGACGCTTGCTCTGGCGAGAGGGCATTAATGAAATCTTTGCCCCATCCCTCGGCTTGCGCTCTGGTCACAGGAACCGACCTTTCGTCACATCGGGCTATCCGCTCGTTCAATGTTTTGATAAAGGCTATATTGTCTGTCATGTACTATTCCATTAATATACGGAGCCTCTAAAGGCGAATATTTTTTATCACGCCGATTAATTTCTAACTAGGGCAATGTATAGTTAACACAGCGACGGATTATACTTTTTTCACAAATCGGGCGATGACTTTGAGTGTGCCTTTTTTGTCGAAGGCGACTTCTAGTTTGTCGTTTTCGGCGCGGCGGACGGTGCCGAGGCCAAATTTTTCGTGGGAGACGCGGTCGCCGATGGCGGGGTCGAGGGGATTACGCGAGGTTTGGATGACGGTGGCGCGACCTTCGATTTCTATGGGGTTGCGGTTTGACGAGGACGACGAAGAGCGACCGCCGAAAGTGTTGCGCCCGTGCCCTGCTTGTAATTGTTGCCAGAGGGGCGGGGTGCGTGTTTTGCGTTCGTCGCTTTCGCCGCGATGGGCGTTAAAGCGCATGCCGGATGTTGCGCTATTGCCGATTGTGGAATGGCGCAGGACGTGGAGGTCGGGGAGTTCTTCTAAGAAACGCGAGGGGAGCGGGTTCATCCAGCTTCCGTAGAGCAGGCGATTGGCAACATGCGAGATCGCGGCGCGTTTTTTGGCGCGGGTGATGCCGACATAGGCGAGGCGGCGTTCTTCTTCCAGCCCTGCCGTGCCGTTTTCGTCGATGGAGCGGCGGCTGGGGAAAATTTCTTCTTCCCATCCTGGCAAGAACACGATGTCGAATTCTAGGCCTTTCGCGCCGTGCAAAGTCATCAGGCTGACTTGTTCGCCTTCCGTTTTGCTGGTCGCTTCCAGTACCAGACTGACATGCTCAAGAAAGGCGGGAAGCGTGTCGAATTCAGCCAGAGCGCCAACGAGTTCTTTGAGGTTGTCGAGCCTGCCTGGGGCTTCGGGCGATTTGTCGCTTTGCCACATGCCAGTATAGCCGGAATCGTCAAGGACGATTTGCGCGACTTCGGGATGGGGGAGGTTTTGCAAAAGGCCGCGCCAGCCTGTGAAGTTTTCGACCAAACAGCGTAAAGTTTGGCGCAGCTTAGGTTTCAACTCGTCGGTTTCGACCAGACGGGCGGCGGATTCCATCAGCGAGATGCCCTCGGCGCGGGCGAAGCCGTGGAGCTGTTGGAGGGCTGCGGGGCCTATGCCGCGTTTGGGGGTGTTGATGATGCGCTCGAAGGCTAGATCGTCTTCGGGGGATACCAGAAGGCGCAAATAGGCCATAGCGTCGCGTATTTCGGCACGTTCGTAGAAGCGCGCTCCGACAAGGACGCGGTAGGGAATGCCGAGCTGGATGAAGCGCTCTTCGAAAGCGCGGGTTTGAAATCCGGCGCGAACCATGACCGCTATTTCGTTCAGCGATGCGCCTTTGCGTTGATGGGATTCGATTTCGTCTGCGACCCAGCGGGCTTCTTCTTCGCCGTCCCAAAGGCTTTGAACGCGTACCATCTCGCCCATATCCGCCGAGGTCCACAGGCTTTTGCCGAGGCGCATCTTGTTGTTGGCGATGATGTGCGACGCGGCGGCGAGAATGTGTCCGGAGGAACGATAGTTTTGTTCCAGACGCACAACGGTGGCACCCGGGAAATCTTCTTCAAAGCGCAGAATATTGCCGACTTCCGCGCCGCGCCAGCCATAGATTGATTGGTCTTCGTCTCCAACGCAGCAGATGTTTTTACGCGCCTGCGCCAAAAGCCGCAGCCATAGATATTGCGCCGTGTTGGTATCCTGATATTCGTCGACGAGGATGTAGCGAAAGCGGTTGTGCATCTCGGCGAGAATGTCGGGATGCTTTTTGAGGATGGTCAGGTGGTGCAAAAGCAAGTCGCCAAAATCGCAGGCGTTGAGTTCCAAAAGTCTTTGCTGGTAGGCGGCATAGATTTTGGGAAGTTTGCCTTCGGCGAGACCTCCGTGGCCCTTGGAGTCTTGCGCGACGTCTTGAGGCAACAGTCCGCGATCTTTCCAACGGTTGATGACGGCGAGAACGGCGCGAGGAGGCGATTTTTTATCGTCGATGTTTTCCGCCTCCAGCAATTGCTTGATAAGGCGCGTTTGGTCGTCGTCGTCCAAAATCGTGAAGGTGGGTTTCAGCCCGACAAGTTCCGCATGGGGGCGCAGAAGACGCGCCGCCAGAGCGTGAAAGGTGCCTAGAAACCAGCCTTCGACCGAACGCCCCAGCATTTCCGCGACGCGGTTGCGGACTTCGCCTGCGGCTTTGTTCGTGAAGGTGACGGCTAAAATTTGCGCAGGCATGGCTTTGCCCGTCGTCAGCAAGTGGATTAAACGCGCCGTTAAAACGCGAGTTTTGCCCGTTCCTGCGCCAGCCAATACCAAAACGGGACCGTCCAAGGCTTCGACGGAGGCTCTTTGCGCAGGATTTAGTCCTCGCAGATAAGCGGGCTCGTCCGAAGAGGAAGAAACGCTATAATGGGTGATGTCCTCGATTGGCACGGGCGGTTACATCGTGCCGTCTTCGGTGACAGCGCAGACGACTTTGTTGCGCCCTGTTTGCTTGGCCCTGTAGAGCGCGGTATCGGCTCGAGCCAGCAACATATCGGAATCTTCGCTTTCCACAAACTCTGCGACGCCGATAGAGATGGTCGCGGAGCCAAGAACCTCGTTTGTTCCACGCCTTGTAATTTGCTTGGAGGAAAGCCCCAAACGCAATTGGTTGGCGACCCGTTCCGCGTCTTGCAAGCGGGTTTGAGGCAACATAATAACAAACTCCTCGCCGCCGTAACGCGCAATGATGTCACGACCTTTCAGATTTTCAACCAAGGTGCGGGCGACAAGGCGCAATACCTGATCTCCAACCAAATGCCCGTGTGTGTCGTTGAATTTCTTGAAGTGGTCGATATCGACCATCAGCAAAGAAAGAATCGTTTTATGTTCGCGCGCCTCGGCCATGACGCGGAGAATTTCGCGATTAAAATACTTACGGTTACCGACTTCGGTCAAAGGATCAATTTCCGATTCACGGTGAACCCGATCGAAATCACTGCGCATTTCGCTGAGTTCCATCGTGGTGTCTGCCAGATCTTCGCGCAATTTGTCGTTCTGGGCGGCAATCACATGGGTTTCGGCGGCTATTTTTGCGACCGCTTCGCGTAGCGTCTCGACAGAAGTTGTTTTGCTTAGCGTTCCGGAAAAGTTATCGAGATCTTTCCCGAATTGATCCGTGCCTTCTGTCGTTTGGACAAGAAGCCCCATAACCTTCTTCAATTCGCCGTCAAGCGCGGTGTTGGCGTTCCTTAGGAAGGCTTCTTCGCTGTCGGGAACAATATGTTTGTCGTAAAGCTCGTCGCAGAGAAACTGCGTCATCTTACCGCTTGAGACCGCCCAATCAAAGGCACATGACAGCGTAGGATTTTGTCCTGAAACATAGGTGTAATAAACAGCGTAATTGCGTGCTGTTGGGGGCAAGCCATCTTGTGATAGACGCTCTAAGGCCTGACGCGCCCAAACGCCTGATTGATAGATTTCTCCGCCGACAACCAAGATTGTCTCTCCCATCCATTTTGATGTGATTTTTGCCTCCCTGCTGATTACCAGCCTAGGGGGTTTTCGTCTACTTTTCTTTCAGGAAGCTTCGCATAACGCTTTCCATTCCGCCTCGCTTAAAACTGCGACGCCAAGGGCTCGGGCTTTGTCGGCTTTGTTGCCTGCGTCTTCGCCGACCACGACATAGTCCGTTTTAACGGAGACTGAACCGGCGACTTTTGCGCCTAGGCTTTCGGCTTTGGCCTTGGCCTCGGCGCGACTCATTGTCGCTAAAGTTCCTGTAAAAACAACGGTTTTTCCTTCCAAAGTGGAAGAGGATGCGCCGAATGGTTTTTCGTAGGGCAAGACGGTTAAGACGCTGGATAAATCTTCAAGAACAGCCAAATTATGCGGCTCTATAAAGAAATCGACACTATCTTGGGCGATCAGCGGCCCTATTTGGTCAATGGCTTCCAAATCTTGCCGTGCGGCTGATTCCTTGTTTTGCGCAGCGATCATGGCCTCGCGCCATAAAGGAAGGGTCAGATAATGCCGCGCCAGGAGCTTGGCTGTTGCATCGCCTACTTGGCGGATGCCGAGCGCGTAGATGAGGCGATCGAGGGTGATCGTTCTTCGGGCATCAATGGCTTCCAGAAGTTTTACGACGGATTTTTCTCCCCATCCTTCGCGCTTTTGCAGCGTTTCCCGATGGTCACGCAGACGGAAGATATCAGCGGGAGAACGGATCAGGCGGTCTTGCCATAATTCTCGCACGCGCTGTTCGCCAAAGCCTTCAATATTCAGGGCTGTCCGGCTGGTGAAGTGGCGAAGGCGTTCGACCGCTTGCGCGGGACAGATAAGACCTCCTGTGCAGCGGCGGACGACAAGCCCCTCCTCTCGTACCGCCAAAGACCCGCATTCGGGACAATGGGTGGGGAAGACGAATGCATATGTATGTTGTGGGCGTTGTTTCAGGTCTACTGAGACAACTTGAGGGATAACATCTCCGGCGCGTTGAATGCACACGATGTCGCCGACGCGGATGTCTTTGCGGGCAATTTCATCTTCGTTGTGCAAGGTGGCGCGGCTGACGACGACTCCGCCGACCGTGACGGGCTCAAGTTCCGCGACGGGAGTCAAAGCGCCTGTGCGCCCAACTTGGACGATGATGGCGTTCAGGCGTGTTTCCGCTTGCTCTGCCGCGAATTTATGCGCGATGGCCCAGCGGGGAGAACGGCTGATGAAACCTAGACGTTCCTGCCAGTCGATGCGGTTCAGCTTGTAGACAACGCCGTCGATATCAAAAGGCAAGGCATGGCGTTGGGCTTCGATAGTGCGGTAGAAATCTATCAGATCGCCGTCCTTGACACAGAGACGCGAGGGTTCGTTGAGGTGGAAGCCCCATTGCGCTATTTGATCGCGCAAGGCCTGTTGCGTTTGCAAGCCGCCTCCGCGGGTTTCGCCCAAAGCATAAGCAAAAAAGCGAAGAGGACGAGAGGCAGAGATCGACGCGTCAAGTTGCCGAACGCTGCCTGCCGCCGCGTTGCGCGGATTGGCGAAAGGGTCTTCGCCGTCTTTTTCGCGTTGGACATTGAGCGTTATGAAATCTTCACGGTTCATATAAATCTCGCCGCGAATTTCAAGAATATTGGGGAAAGGCGCTTGAAGCTTTTGGGGCACATCGGCAATCGTTAGAACATTCGCTGTGATGTTTTCGCCTGTCGTGCCGTCGCCTCTTGTGGCGGCGACAGTCAGTTTGCCCTGTTCGTAGCAGAGAGAGGCGGAAAGACCGTCGATTTTGGGCTCAGCGACGAATTCGGGATAGATATTTTCAGGCAGTTGCAGAAAACGACGGATGCGGTCGACAAAATCGGCTATGTCTTCATCCGAAAAGGCATTGGAGAGCGAAAGCATAGGGATCGCATGCGCAACTTTGCTGAAACCAGCTGCCGGAGCTGAACCAACGCGGGATTCGGGATCGTCGATAGGCTTCAGATGAGGGAAGACTTGCAGGATTTGTCTGTAACGATTGCGCAGAGCGTCATAGGCGGCATCGGAAATCTCCGGCGCGTCTTTTTGGTGATAGGCGAGATCATGATGCGCAATTTGACGCACCAATTCCGCAAGAGCAGCGGCGGCTTCGATATCGGTGAGTTTGTCGATGTCGTGCAGTTTTGCTGTCATAAAAAAAATAGGTGTTTTACTTCACGTCGATCCTAGCAAAAATAAGCAAAAATTCGACCCAATTCGCATCAAAAAAACCATTCATAAGAAAGCCCGCGCTTGGTCGGCGCGGGCTCTATTTGTTGCATGAAACCTTACGATTCCAGCGCTTTGACGATGTTTTCGCACATCTGTTTAGCGTCGCCAAACAGCATCATCGTGTTAGTGCGGAAAAACAGCTCGTTTTCGACACCGGCATAGCCTGCGCCCATCGTGCGCTTGATGAAGAGAACCGTTTTGGCGTTTTCTACATCAAGGATAGGCATGCCGTAGATCGGCGATTGTGGGTCGGAATGCGCGGCAGGGTTTGTTACGTCGTTCGCGCCAATAACGAAAGCCACGTCGGTCTGCCCAAAATCGCTGTTAATTTCTTCAAGTTCAAGAACGTCGTCATAAGGGACGTCGGCTTCCGCCAAAAGCACGTTCATATGCCCGGGCATACGACCCGCTACCGGATGAATGGCGTAGCGTACGCGTACCCCTTCTTTTTTCAAAATATCGCCCATTTCGCGCAAGGCATGCTGCGCATGCGCGACCGCCATGCCGTAGCCTGGGACAATAATGACGCTTGCCGCGTTTTTCAGAATAAAGCTGGCGTCTTCGGCCGAGCCAACCTTGACGGGACGATCGTTTGCAGCAGCACTGGTTGATGCCGCGGCGCCATCCGTGCCAAAGCCGCCCAGAATGACGTTGAAGATCGAACGGTTCATGCCTTTGCACATGATGTAGCTGAGGATAGCTCCCGACGCGCCGACTAATGCACCTGTAATGATCAGTAGTGGATTCTCAAGCGTAAAGCCCGTGGCAGCCGCCGCCCAACCCGAATAGCTGTTCAACATCGAGATCACGACCGGCATATCCGCGCCGCCGATGGGGAGAATCAAAAGGAATCCAAGCACCAGCGACGTGACGACGATCGTCCAATAGGCAAAGGGAGCCTGCGTTAGAACTAAAACTAGGAGAGAAAGAAAAATCAAAATGCCTAGGCCAAGATTGATCTGATGCTGAAACTTGAAGACCAAAGGTTTGCCGGAGACAAGTCCTTGCAGTTTGGCAAAGGCGACCAGAGAACCGGTAAAGGTAATCGCCCCAATTGCAACGCCTAAGGCCATTTCGATCAGACTGGACAGGTGGATGCTGCCGCCTTGCGCAATGCCATAGGAACCAGGACTTAAAAACGCCGCCGATGCCACCAAGACCGCAGCCAAGCCGACCAGAGAGTGGAAAGCCGCGACGAGTTGAGGCAAGGCCGTCATTTTAATCTTGCGCGCGATAACCAATCCAATACCGCCGCCGACCGCAATCGCCAGCGCGATCAGCACCAACGACGATGGCTCAACCAAAAACAAAGTTGTAACAATCGCAAGCGCCATGCCAGAAATGCCGAACACGTTACCCTGACGCGCCGTTTCCGGCGAGGCAAGACCGCGCAAGGCCATAATAAAACAAATGCCGGAAATCAGGTAAGCAAGAGAGACTAACGTGCTCATTTCTTGGCCTTTTCATTGCCGACGGTTTTCTTCTTATACATGGCGAGCATACGCTGAGTGACAATAAAGCCGCCGAAAATGTTGATCGAGGCCAACGCGATTGCCGCTAAGCCCATGATCTTGGACGCGGTCATCTCGACCGGACCCGCCGCCAGCAATGCACCGACGATGATGACCGACGACACAGCGTTAGTGACAGCCATCAAAGGCGAATGAAGAGCAGGAGTCACACGCCACACGACATAGTATCCGACAAAACACGCCAAGACAAAAACGGTAAGACCGGTGATAAAGAACCCCTGCCCCGCCGAAGATGCCTGTCCTGCTACAGCTTGCGCCTGTTTTGCCAGTTCTTCGGCAAGTGCAGAAAGCCTGTGCTGATCGGCGGCAATGCCGTTCAGACCAGATATAATGTCGTTGAGCGCCATGACAGTCCCTTACTTTTTGTCCGCAGGAACGAGCGCTGCAGGTGCCGCAGGAGCAGAAGCAGCGGGTGCAGCGGACGGCGTTTCGACGCTTGCGGGAGCGGCGCCGTTAACGGGCACAGAGGCGGGCGCTTCCACAGCAGGAGCAGAAGCGGGTTGAACGACGACGCGTTTGCGGATCATTTCGATCTCGGAGAGGATTCTACCTTCGCGTTCTTCGATAATGCTGATGCGTTCGGCACTGTCTTTGACGGACGCTTTGACTTCGACCAGATAGCTGGCGAATAAAACGAACAAAATCGAGCAGCATACGACCGATACGGCAATGCTGGTAATCCACCACAGGGCGGTCTGAATTTTGGCGGATAGTTCGTTAGACATGGATATCTCCTTCAAGTAAGGGTTAATCGGCTTTCGCAAAGTGAGCATTCACGACAGAGCCCTGATGAGTCAAGGTAATCGCACGAACGATGTCGTCGTTCCAGTCGATGGCGAGTTTGCCATCGCTCTTCGCCGAGATTAACGCAACAAGATTAAAAAGATTGCGCGCATAAAGCGACGAGGCATCGACCGCGATGCGGCTGGGCATATTGCGGTGACCGACGATCTTGACGTTATAGGCCTCTACGATCTTACCGACTTCGCTAAGGGCGCAATTACCGCCCTGCTCGACAGCCAGATCGACCACGACCGAACCGGGCTTCATCGTTTTCAGCATATCTTCGCTGATCAGATTAGGCGCGGCGCGTCCCGGTATTAAAGCGGTGCAGATAACAATGTCTTGCTTTTTGATGGTTTCGGCGATCAAGGCGGCTTGGCGACGCTTGTAGTCTTCGCTCATTTCCTTGGCATAGCCACCTGCGGTTTCCGCTTGCTTGGTTTCTTCGGTTTCGACCATTACAAAGGTAGCACCAAGGCTTTCGACTTGTTCGCGTGCCGCCGGACGCACATCGGTCGCCGAGACGATAGCGCCAAGACGGTGTGCTGTAGCGATGGCTTGCAAACCGGCGACCCCTGCGCCCATAACCATCACGCGGGCCGGAGGAACAGTGCCAGCCGCCGTCATCATCATGAGGAAGGCGCGACCAAATTGCTCAGCGGCATCCAGAACCGATTTATAGCCGGCGAGGTTGGACTGGCTGGACAGCACATCCATCGCCTGAGCGCGTGGGCTGCGGGGCACCAGTTCCATCGACATCGTCGTGATGTTGTTCTGCGCATAAACTTCAAGATCGCCACGCGCCCCATAGGGATTCAGCATACCAATCAAGACCGCGCCGTGCTTGAGAAGGCCGATTTCGTTACGTCCTTCACTTTCGCTCATCGGACGTTGAACCTTGAGAACGATATCGGCATCGCGCAGCAAAATGGCGGTGTCGGGGACAATTGTGGCTCCAGCCGCCACGTAATATTCGTCGGGACACGCGGATTCGCTGCCTGCGCCGGATTCAACGGCAACATCGTAACCCAAGGCTTTGTATTTCTTGACAGTATCAGGCGTGATAGCAACGCGACGTTCGTAGGGGCGGCGTTCTTTAGGGACGGCGATTTTCATGCGGACACTAAGTGAGGACGAATCGGAGGATTTCGCTGTTTATAGAATATATTTTATCTCTTGGGAAGGAAGTTGCATCCATCCCTGCGTATCGCTATAAGACCTGCACCCACGGTTCGGAGAGTAGCTCAGCCTGGTAGAGCACTGCCTTCGGGAGGCAGGGGCCGGAGGTTCAAATCCTCTCTCTCCGACCATATTTTTCAAGGGTTTCTTCCTTTCCGGCTTTTTCCCGTTTGCTTTGTGGCAACCAGACAGCAACCATGCGACGGAAATTTTTTCCAAAGATCCTCGCGCTCCATCAATAAGACATCAAATTCGCCTTAATCACCACCAGCGCTGCGGCGCAGGCTACGAGGCCGAAGCCGGCCCAGAGGTGGCCTTGGGTGGGGCGGCCTAGGGCTCGGTAATAGAAGAAAATCATCACGGAATTTAGATAGCGGACGGCGGAGACGTAGGCGGGGTTGTCGACGGCGTAGACGGCGGAAATCGTTGCGGCTACGGAGAAAGCGGCGACTGCGCCTACGATAAAACCGCTTTTGATCGCGCCTAGGCCGAACATGCTTTTCACGGGCACGGGACGCCTGACGACATAATAGACGAGCCAGATCGTAACCATAATAAGGGCTTCGCAAAAGACATAGGCATAGATGCCCTGTTTGGGGTCGGCATAGGTTGTGATGATCTTGGTGCTGAGCGAACCGACGACATTGGCGAACAAAACAAACCAGATCGCTCGGAACGCCGTGCGCGTAACCTGACATTGCCGGAGATTCCACGCGAAAATCGCCGAAAGCCCCAAGACGGAGACAATAGCAAGACTATGCGCGGGATGAGCAGCATAGGCGCTTGCCAAGGGCCAATCGAGGGCAAACCATAAAAAGAAACTGGCGAAGGTCGTAAGGGGGAGGAGGCGCGCAATCACCCCTGCCCCGACATCCTTGATGCCGCGATAGAAAATGACATCGCTGATGACCCATAAAAAAGACTGCGCCCCAAGCAGAGCGTAGTAAGTCGGGTTATTGGGCAGCCCTGTCTTGATAACAAAGGGAGCCATAACCAAGGCGCAGGCGACCTTGATCCAAAACGCCATAGGAAACGGGGCGGCCTTGAAATGCTCTTGCAGCAACATCTGGGTTGCCGAAAGACCTGCTGAAAGCAGAGCGAAGATCGCCCAAAGGGGGAGGAAAGAAGATTCCAAAACGATGTCCTAAACGTTGCTCTATGATGTGCATTTAACGCAACAAGTAGATCAAAGAGTCGGCCCTGTCGCCAGCCAATTATTGAAGAACAAATTTACTAGACCATTCTTGGCTTGATGCCTTTGTATAATACAATGGAAACTTTGCGTGCTGGCACGAAGATGACGTCGGTAGCGTCAGTGGTTGTTTGGTTTGGTTTGGTTTGGTTTGGTTAGGCTTGCCATCGCGGTTTGTTACGACAGCTCCGGCCTTAGACGCGTTTTGGTTTGGCGTTGCGGCGGCGCGACGCTGGGGCTTTGCATATAGGATTGGGCGTGCAGAAAATCTGATAAAGCGTTTTTAGCAAAACGCGCGCTTCGGCACTGGTGATGGAGTACCACATCGTTTGTCCATCGCGGCGGGCAGTAACAAGCCCGCTGGCGCGCATCAGAGCAAGATTTTGCGACACGGTCGTGGAACGAATGCCAAGAAATTCTGCCAGCTCGCCCACTGACTTTTCCCCCTCAATCAATTGGCATAAAATGACCAGCCGATGGGGGTTTGCAATGGATTTAAGAAACAAGCAGGCTTTGTCCGCTGCTTGCAGCATGTCTTGGGCTTTCATATTCATAGCTATAAACCTACAGAATAGGCAATATAAGGCAAGAAAAATGCGACAGCTTGAAACTATTGTATTATAACGGGTTAGCAGATTATGAGGTAACATCGGCAACAAGGCGGGCCGGCACTCAAGTACGAGTGGCGACCAAATCGGGCAGATAGGGGACAGACCCCTTGGGCAAGATATGCAGGCGATCGCCGAGGTAATCCCAGAAGGAGATATCGAGTTTCATACAGGTT
>CAIXLI010000183.1 GCA_903920205.1 uncultured Pseudomonadota bacterium | reverse complement strand
GGGATGACGACAATGATGATGTCGCACCCATGTCCGAATCCGACCAATCCGCACTTCGCAAAGAAATTGCTGACTTAGAGGTGTTCTACAATTTAGCCATCTCAGTTACGCATAACGCGAAAGGAAAAGCCCTTCTCACAGCACTTGATAAGGCTTTTGCGACGCCAAACCTGCCGCGCAAGGCCATTATCTTCACCGAGTCCCGTCGCACACAGGACTATCTGCAACGCCTCTTGCTCGACAGTCCGCATAAAGACGGCGTCGTTCTATTCAACGGCTCGAACAATGATCCCGGTTCGCGCAAGATTTATGCGGAATGGCTCGAAAGGCACGAGGGCACCGACAAAGTTACTGGTTCCAAAACCGCAGATATGCGTTCGGCGCTCGTCGATTATTTCCGCGACGAGGGAAAAATAATGATCGCGACCGAAGCAGGATCAGAAGGTATCAACCTTCAGTTCTGTGCCCTTGTCGTGAATTATGATCTGCCGTGGAATCCACAACGTATTGAACAGCGCATTGGTCGTTGCCATCGATACGGACAAAAACATGATGTCGTTGTCGTGAATTTCCTAAACCGGAAAAATGAAGCCGATCAGCGTGTATTCCAACTCTTGTCCGAAAAATTCCACCTTTTCGAAGGCGTGTTCGGCGCTAGCGACGATGTTCTTGGCACGATTGAGTCCGGTGTCGATTTTGAAAAGCGAATTGCCGAGATTTATCAGAAATGCCGGACACAGGATGAAATCAAATCCTGCTTCGACCAACTGCAACTTGAATTAAGCGCGCAAATCAACGATTCAATGTCGCGCACCCGTCAACAGCTTCTGGAAAACTTCGATCAGGAAGTTCATGACAAGCTCCGTTTCCATCAGGAAACCGGAAATGCCAACCGTACGCGCTACGAAAAGATGCTCATGGACGTCACGCGTTATGCGTTGGACGGCAAAGCTTCCTTTGTGGCCAACACTAATGACGCGTTCACGTTACAAGAGAGCCCATTCCCCACCACGACCGATATTCCTCTGGGGCTTTACGAACTGCCGCGCCGTTCAGGCGATGCTCACCTCTATCGTCTCGGTCACCCACTAGCGCAGGGCATCATCAAGCAAATCAAGGACCAACCCGCAGTGCCGACCGAGGTTGTCTTTGATCTAAGTAACGCCAAACCTAAAGTCTCCGCCTTGCAGCCATTCGCCGGTAAGTCCGGCAATCTGCTGTTGAGTATTCTTACGATAGAGGCCTTAGGGCAAGCCGAAGATTACCTGATATTTGCGGCAGACACGGATGAGGGGATATTGCTGGAAGAAGACTGTGCGTGGCGCATGTTGTCGCTGTCCGTGCGATCATCCGAGCCGGTCGGGGCCATAGAAACCGCGCCGTTGCGGGCCTACACCGAAAAACGCCAAGCATCAATCAAGCAATCCATTTCTGAGCGCAACGGCAAGTTCTTTGAAGACGAAGCCGCTAAACTGGATGGCTGGGCCGAGGATTTAAAGATCACCCTCGAACGCGACATCAAAGACATGGATCGCCAGATCAGGGAGGCCAAACGGGCGGCATCTCTGTCACTGACTTTGGAAGAAAAACTGGCGGGACAAAAGCAGATCAAGAGTCTAGAAAGTCAACGCAGCGCCAAACGGCGTACCTTGTTCGATGCGCAGGATGAAATCGACCACAAGCGTGAAACACTGATTGCTGACATTGAGCAGAAGCTGATGCAAAATATGACGCTGAAAGAAGTTTTTTGTGTTCGATGGAGGTTGGCATGAGTATTTCCAATAAAGCAGAACAATCGCAAACACCTGACGAAATTGTAGAAGAAAGAATCCTGACACGTTTAGCGACCGAATTTCCTTCGGATGTTGAGGTTCTTGCTAGATTAAAGGGGAGGCTTGCTTCTGGAACAATCAAAATAGACGATTGGAAGGTTCAGTTTGAACTTCTTCTCGGAAAAGCCCAAGCAACCGATGGAGAAAAGCCATGAGTCTACATGCGCTGACGCTTGATGCTTTTCGGGGCGCAACCAAAGAGGTTGGCGTAATTTTTGATCCAAAAAAGAAAATCACCCTAATTTTTGGAGAAAATGGAACAGGGAAATCTACGATTGTAGATGCTCTGACCTTCGTCTGCGATAAGGCCCTAGGCTCCCTTGAAGATCGTTCTGGCGCTCAAGACGAGAAATATCTCGTTTCGGTTGGGAGAAAAAAGAAAGAACTGCGTGTTGATCTCACTTGTGTGACTGGTGCTTGGCAAGCATCATATTCTGGCAAGAATGTACTTGTATCCCCAGCAACCGGCTGTCCTGAACTTAGGGTTCTTCGGCGTGCGCGATTAATGAAGCTTGTTGATGCAGAACCCAAAAAGAAATACGACGAAATTAGAAATTTTATTGAAACACCGGGTATCGAGCGATCTGAGCAGACATTGAGGGACGCAACGTCCTCTGTTTCTTCCGAGCTTGATACTCTTAGTCGTGATTATACAAATGCTGAAACTCAACTAACGGAACTTTGGAATAAGGATGGAAGTGGCACAGCAAGAGACGCTATTACATGGGCGCGTGGAATCAACGGGCAGAACATTACAGCCCTTGAATCTGAAAAGTCACTGATCAAAGAGTTTGAGAAATTCAAAGACACATTTCAGCTATCCACGGGTCGGCTTAGACAAGATATTGAAGCCGAAGCCACGACACAAAGTGCCTATGATGCGGCGGCAACCCAGCAGACTTTAGAGGAAAAAAAGCAGGCAGGTCAATCGACGAGTCTGCTTAGTTTGCTTCGCTCGGCCCAATCCTATGTTGGGGAACATTTACAAGCCTCCAACTGTCCCCTCTGTGACAATCCGGCTGATGGTGTAAGTTTAAATGCAAAAATTACGGAACGTATTGCCGCACTTACAGAACTATCTGCTGCCGTTGATGTGGCGCAAACGAAAAGAACAGCGCTTCAGCATGCACAAAAGGAAACCCAGAAAGTTCTTCATGAGCTTTCACTGCATGCCAAATCCATAGTCGAATTTCTGCATGCGGGAAAATTTCCTCTTCAATTTGAAGTAACCATTAATGATGAATTTATCGTCAATTTAAGTGATGAAAATAAGTTACCAAAAGACCGATTGCAAGCTGCGGTCGATATTTTAGCAATCCTTAATGCACATTTTGCTGGGATGAACGTTCATCTTGCTGAAATTCAAAAGGTAATATCTTTAAAAAATGCCGTTTCAATACAGCTTACTAATATTGACAACAACAGCGATAAACGGCGAGAGCTTCAGTCATTGCAGCAGCGCCTTAGTGCCGTACTGAAAATTGTTGAAGAAGAGCG
>CAIXLI010000182.1 GCA_903920205.1 uncultured Pseudomonadota bacterium | reverse complement strand
TGTTCATCGTAGGTCTGGGCGAAGATAGAGACACGGCGTTCACCCAGTTCGGCATCGAAAACCTACGCGAATTGATCGCCGACACAAAACGCTGATACCTATAGATCTTAATGACAGAGATCGCCTGCGTCCTTCACCGGATGCTTACACTTCTCCAACTTTAAGCTGTGAGCGCTTCAGGATTGGCATTAGGCAACCCTCAATTCTTTTGCTTCGTTGGCCGCTTTGAGGATCATCTGAGTGTTAACAACGGATGGTTCCAGCGAACACAGGTTAACGCTAAGCACAGGAGCAAATTTGTTTTTGTAATGGTCGAGACCAGCGGTTTCAGATCCACCCAAGTTCATCAGAGGGATGCCAGCTTCGCAAAGCTTCACGGCTGTGGCTTTGATCGAGAATTCCGATAGTCCACGATAGGTCACATTGCAAAGGTTCATATAAAGGTTTGCTATTCTATGTTCTGGGTTCGACACATCCCACATCGTGACGGCCTGGATTTGCCCATCAACGCTGAAAACCAACCCATCAAGCCCTAGCTTCTGCTGCTTCAGCAGACGAAGCGTTTCCTTATAAGGCGTGACCAAGTCTATGAGTTCGTCGGGCTTCTCAGCCTGCCGATTAGCCCAGCGCAAGGCGAGTGTTTCGATTTCTGGAACATGCTTGATCAGCAAAGGCTGCACATCCACTGAGTATTTATTGGTCTGGCGAACGCGATTGCGGATGAGCATGTATTCATGCCCCAGCATCTGCGCAGTGTTTAGTGTCGACAGTATCCTCGCCGGATAACGCCAGTCCAAGACTTCTTCTTCGATCGGTTCGAATGATACGCGACTTACGAAGGCATAAAAAGTTTTCAGCTGACCGATTTCTTGCGGTTTGAAACGCGCAAGCAAGAAGCCTTGCGGCGGTGAGGGTGCTTCATTTAGAAAAGCTGTGATCGCGGCGAAGTTTTTCTTTCCACGCGGCGGGAAAATCAAAATCTGACCGTCGACGTTGGGATGCCAGCACACCGGCAGATATGTTCCGTCATAGTGATAGAGCCACAATCCACGTCTGCCTGTGAACGCGTAGTAGGCTGGCGATATGGCATAGCTGTCAACGTCGACTTCCGAAGCAAGGAGCTTAACAAAGCGCGAAATGTTGGCATCGGTTACGCGCTCAACATATTCGCTTTGTTCAAGCCAATCCTCGAAGTCCAACTCTTGCATATATGCAGGAAGTAAGGTCATTTTTTGTCACCCCGCACGATTTGCTTGCCAGTATTCCATGCAATGTCGAACAGCTTGCGCGCACTATCAGAAAAACGCTGGTCGTCAATGATGATCACGCGCGGTTCTGGCTGCCAAGACAGCAAAGCCAATTTGGGGCCGTAAATATAAAATGGATACGGTGAAAAAGATTCATCGGGAATGGCGCGATACGTGTCATAGGGTGGAATGAGATTTGGGTCGTCTTCACGAACCAACAAACGACAGGTTATATTCGCTTGCTTCCTCTTCCGTAATTGTTCTGACAGAAAATCGTTACCAATGCTTTGCAATGCCCGCCCCTCATCGAGGTGAGCGATGAGAAATTCACCACCTTTTTCCTGAAGGGTGCTGAAGACATCAAGAAGCAGATCTTGCAAGCAGGTTTCGCCCGTATATGTGGTTACAGTTTGCTCTTTTTTGCGAACACCTTGGCTGGGCAAAAATTCAATGCCGCGCGGCTCCAAGATGGCTGAAATTTTACGAATTGTTTCTTCGCGGTAGGCGGCAGTGCCATTGATGATTTTGTATAATGTACTGCGCCCAATGCCAGCTTCCGAGGCCAGTCCTTCTTGGGTCATTCCCGCTAAAGCTATCCCAGCTGCGATTTGTGGGCCGGTCAGTCTCATGGTTAAAATTCCTTCTTTTCGCTCTACTGCATTCAACACTACACGACTTAATGGGGCGTTAAAAGCCCCAAATTGATTTCGTAATTTTATTGCTTTCTTCGTCAGATAGCCAGAAAACAGCAGCAAGCTACCTAAAAAGGTTAGCATATGGCCGCTAATGTGTCCTTAATAGCCCCATTTTGATTTGCTTTCATGGCAACCACCGTTTATAGTCACATCACGATTTCAAGAATAACCGTGTTTTTCAGGAGTTACCCTTTAGGGGTCGAAAAAACGGTGAAATCGGTACCCAGCAGATACTGAGGGTGAATTTTAGATCAAAAGAATATTTGGAGGAACGCATGTTCGATTTTGCCACAGTTTATAATCACGAAGAGCAATCCATGCGTGGTGTTGCCAGCAGCAAACAAAACGCCGTTGTTTTGTCCTTCCCTTATCCGCTTCCCAAATCGACGATCGATTATGCACCGATGACGGTTGAAACCGACATCATCAATTATCGCATGAAGGCTCCCTTGAACTCCGAAGAAATGGCCGCTGTGATCGGCATGGTCAAGCAGCGCGCCAAAAGCCTGGGGCAGCAGCTCTGGGTCACCATGGGGACGTTTTTGGTGACAATGGGCGTTGAAGAATTGGGCGACTTGCGCCGCCGTGACTTCGTGCGCGCCGTCAACTATCTCGTGGCCATGGAATTAGCCTCGGATGTTTCCACGCAAATGCAGAGCATGATGTAAGGAGCCAGCACCATGAAACAGCCAAAACAACAAGCACAGACAGCCACCGAAACGAATTTCAACGAAACGGAGAAGGCCGATCTTAGCCTGCTGACCGCAAGACTGTCCGCCCTCTGCGAGGCAAGCGAAAGCCCTTTGAATGAAATCGAACGGAAGGCAGTTTTCGGGATGATATCCTATGTCGCTCATACCCAGAAAGTCGGAGAAACTGTCGTAGGCGAAGTTTTGACATCCCATTATGGAGTCAACACCGTGGCGGCACTCCCTTCGCGGCTTTATCAGAATGCCATTGAGTATCTGATCGATTTGAAGATGGATAAAGTTGTCAACTGAAACGAGAAAAAATCATGGCGGACTTTTATTTGATGACTGGCGCGCAATGCAGAATGGCGCGATCATTGCTGAAGTGGTCTCGTGAGAAATTGGCCGATGAAGCCAATATCGCACGCGGCACAATCCGCATTTTTGAAGATGACACGCCCATCCGCGAATCCCTCATCATCGACATTCAGGGCGTTTTTGATGCCCATGGCGTCGAATGCAATCCTGACGGCAGCGTAAAGCCTCGCTCGGACAATATTAAGGATTTCCGAGGAGTGGGTGGTTGCGACCGGTTCTTCGCCAACATCGAAAAGATGCTGAAAGAAAAAAACACAGGACTAGTTTGCAGAATTGGACGCCAGGATATGCTGTCAAAAGCCTCAGGGCGGGACGGCCAAACCAATTTTGAACGGCTGGAGAGCCTGAGCAAGATCGTCTCAGTAAGATGCCTATTGGCGGATCCAAAAATATATCTGCCAGGGAAACCACCATTTGAGGTCAGGATACATCCGGAAAGTCGCTCCAGCGTCATTTCCTCCGAATTTGCCTATAGCGAGGAAGTTACCTTCGCCATCGAGCAAGACCCGCGCCTTAGCTTTTGCCATCCGGCCTATATAGTCATTGAGTACCCGAACCTAGCCAAGAAGGTTTTCGAAACTTTTGAAAAACATTGGCCGGAAGCCACGCCGTACATGACCACCACGTTCAAAAAGCCAGCTTCAAGTTTTGATAATCGCAAGACAGCATTCGCGCAGGATGTCGAAGCAAAACAACTAGCTTATTCCTAGATCGGCTTATATTTCTTCAACAAAGCTAAAAATCGCTTCGGCTGACAACGCGTCGGCTCGAAGCGACACCCATGTGTCATAAGCCTGCTGGAAATGCTTCTTTCTCAGGGCGTGTCCGGCGACAACCTTCATCGCCATGGCATTACCTGTTTTGTCGGCAAACATCTTGAGTTCTTCGATATTGGCGCTACTTGCCGGCGATGCGAAATGTTCAAGCATCCGGTCAAGAATGGCCGCGCAAACATAAATCACGCTAATTTGATCCGCTGACTTGTCGGGCGAGAGGAATTCCCATGCAGAGTTCTCCACCTGATCCGGAAGCATGGGATAATCGTCCACGTGTCCAGAATAGGCGATAAGGATGGCGCAAATGTCTTTCCGGATCGTGTCAGGAAGAGACTTCACAAATGATAGGATGATTTGATTCAACATGCCCTTATTCTGACGCGTTTGATAGATCAGAACAATACGAAATTAAGCGTTCTGCTGAAACTTTTCCTCTCGTGGACTCTACCCGCTCCAATTCTTGATTGTCGATGCGACAGAGAGGTACTTGAAAAAACAAAAAGGCTGAATTTTTGTCCGAAAAGGACAAACGGAAAAATTCGGCCAAATTAACGCCAGCAAACGACCTATTCGGCCAAATTCTCGCGTGGCATCGAATGCTGGCGCTATCGATACTCGCCTCACTGATTTCAATCAATGAGGTTGCGATGACCAGACACGATCAACAGATTTTATTTACCGCTCTGGCGTTTCTGGCCGTTGTTCAGAAAGACGGCGAGAAGGCAACCGAAGGCAGCGCGCAAAAAGTCATGATGCTGGCCAGATTGCTTGGCGAATTCTGCGCCGAGAATGTGCCGTCTTCCGTACTCCCCATCTCATCGATCAACGACGATAAGGACGCAGCCGCTATGGTTGATACGGTTGTCGAGCAGCACATCAAGGAACTACGCCAAAACGAAACAACTGTTCTTCCCGAAGATAAAGCATCTCTGATGCAGATGTATGTGCGCCTGCAGTTCCGCAAAATCCATCGCATCAACGCCGTTCTTTTTTCCGAAATCAGCCCCTCCAAGCTGGCCGACCATGTTCTTAGTCAGCTTGATGAAGAAATTGAATATCAGGATGGCTTGTCATGATGACAGCTCTCCGCGCCATGAACGATCAAGAAGAATTTGCGCCTGTGTGCGTTGCGGAACGTATTGCCGAAGCCATTATCACGTGCCTCGAACAGCATGGCCAATGCAGCATAATGGATATCAAAGCCATGGGCTTCTCGTTGAATGACATCGCCCGCTATTGGCCGGAGGCATGCCGCATTGCGGAGCGCAAAAGACCAAGGGTGATGTGAAGCAGATGCAACCTCAATGGAAAGCACAGTTGATCGTGATCGACCTTGTGACAACGGACGAGAATAAAAAGTTTGCGCCTGCGGGGCGCATGGCCAGCGCCATCAT
>CAIXLI010000181.1 GCA_903920205.1 uncultured Pseudomonadota bacterium | reverse complement strand
TGGGTATTTGCCTTCGTCATCAAGCAATCCTCCTTGCAAATCAACGGGATTACTCAACGAATCATTCTTTCCTTACTCCCTCGTTAACTCAGTCGATTGCCCTAAATTGACGGGCGCGGGGAAGCGCTGAAGACAGGCTATTCTGGTGTCGGCGGGGGATAGAATAGGAATGTTTGCAAACAAACAGAAAGGGGGCAGAGACGAACGGTTCTATAACCGCAACGCCCCTGCCCCCTTGGCATAACATTATCCGACCTCATCGAAATTATTACGCAACATCCAGTTCAGAAACAGGAAACTGGAAAATCGGACAGTTTGGCCGCTTCGCCAGATGATCCCGCGCTTGTTGACGCAATTTCTCGCCTGCTTCTCCTGTCGCGGCGCGTGTCGCATTGCGCTGGACATACTTGGCGGCTTGTTCGGCGTCTTTTGCCTCCATCGCGGGGATGTTTTTGACAATCGTGTCGAACAACCCGTGGGAGTCTTCAAGGCCAAGGGTCTTGCTGCCATTAAGCAAATTACGAGCAGCCCTGAAAGCGGCCTTGGGATCCTTTTCGAATGCCTGAGATAACTCCTGACTTATGTTGCTCAAATAATTACTAAAGTCGCTTTGCGCGGCTTCTTGCGCACTTGCCTGCTCCTCTTTGCTTAGCTTCCTGTAATCGGTGACGAGCTTTTTTGCTTCCCTGAAATCCGTCAGAAGATGCTCACGCTTTTGTTTGGGCGTGTTTTCTTGAGCCATGCTGCTTTCTACTACAGCGGGGGATTGAGGTTGTGCAGCCTCCACCTTTGAAGAAGCAATATCTTCCGGCTCATCTATGCCCCACCTATGAAACCCGTTGTCCCTTGCGTAAGTGTCGCGGCTGTTTTTGGTGGTAATCCGCTCCCAAAATTGCGCAAACCTCTCTTTCCACTTCCTGCCGAAAGGAGGCTTATTATTATCAAAACCGCCGCCAAAGCGTTTTCTCAAGAGAGGGGCAAGGGTAACACCTATCAACGCCGCACTTAACCCGACGACTCCCCACAACAGATATTTGTTTTGCTCCGTTAAATCTTTAATTTGCTTGTCTTGATACTTAATATGCTGATCCTGAAACACTCTCGCAAGGCTGTCATTGGATACGCGCTGACGCAGTGTTTTTTGGGCATCCAAAATTTGAGCGACCAGCTTCGGGTCAACTTGTTTGTCCTGCTTAACTCCCGCACCGGAAGGCGCAGCGTGTTGTTTTGTTTTGCCGGAGTTAGCAACAGCCTCTTCCGCCTTCTTATCGCCTTTGCGAGGAGGAGCAGCCTCTGCGGCGGGCTTGTAATTATCAACATATGCCTTAGCCTCTTCGGGCGTCATTTTTTTCAGCGTGAGATGCTTGATGGCACCGCCTTGAGCGTTGGCGACGGCGGCTGCGATCACTTGGTGCCCTGGGTCTCCCTCTTCAACGATGCCCCTTGTTCCATCAGCATTATTGACTGAAGCAACCCCCTTCTCCCAAACAACAACAGCATCGGGAGCCATAAACCCGTCAGGGAAAGCGCGGGAATTCAGAACAACGCGCTGCCCCTTATCCCCCACAACTCCCTTCCCGCCCTCAACGGCATAATCGACCCATTCCTCTGCCTGACGAGGGGGAACCTTGGATGTATCGCTAGCAACAGCAGAAGACGCCTGGGTTTTCTGAGGCACGACCGCTGGAGGTTCATTCGCCGCTTCTTCTGCTGGACGATCAGGAACCACGGTGCTCTTGGGCTCTTGCGGGACAACAGTATTTTTAGCTTGTTCTTCGGCCTCCCCAACCCGTGCGTCAGCAGGAGCATTTTCCGCAGACACAAACCTAACAGAAACGTCCTTTTCTTGCGCTTTGGTTATCAGCACCTCATAGCCACAAAGCTTGGCGGCATCTCTTGCGTCTTTACCGGAGGAAGAAATGACCCCTTTTGCCCAATCAATTTTCTTTTTCTTCCCTTGTTCGGAAGTTTCCGCCTGCCCCACAACCGTGATGGCCATTGTACTGACACCCGTCTTCTCCTTGACGGAAACCAGCATAGAAGCAGATTGGTCCTTCTGTGTAAGCGCGGCGCGGTTGTTAATGTTTACTTGTCGCGTTCTGATTTTGTTTCCGCCAACGACATCGAACTCAACAACGCCCACAGGCCCCACAACACGAATCTTCCCGTTGTCCAGGGTAGAAACCTTAAACTTATTGCCTCTAACGACCACCGTTCTTACCCCCACCTGCGGAGCGACAGTTTTTTCGTCCGTCTTCGCAATGACAGTGGTAGTCCCCTCGTTCGCGCGAACGGCGGCTTTCTCTTCAGGTTGCGCTGGCGTGGCAGCAGGTTCTTGATGTTGCGCGTCGGCCGTCACAACAGCGGCGGCAGGCGGCAATGGATCCGCTATTTTAGCAACTGCAGAACTGTCCGACACTTTCGCCGCCTCAGTGACAGCGAACGCCTGAGTTTGCGCGGCAGTATCTCTACCCGTGTAGGCTATATCCGTATGATCCGGCCCCTTTAACGTGACGCTGGTAATAGGCGCACCGCTAGCTTTCTTTAATTTGAGCTTGATATTGTTGCGACTCAGCTCCTCAGCCAGATCACACCTCGCGGCGTTACTGAGTTCGACGAAGGCCTTTTGGACTCCCTCGAACCGAGCTTTTTGTTCGGCAAATGTCTGCTTCTGGTTGGCAAGCTCAGTAATCTCGATGGATTGCTCTAATCGATTATGCTCCTCGTTTCTTTGAACTTTCAGATGCGCAGACTCGACGCCCGCCGTAGCCGCACCTAACGTGGTGAGGGCCATTTCTTTCAGCGCCCCATCAGGGGTAAACCAAGCCTCCCCCCCCTGGCATTTCACCACATACTCGCCCTTATGCTCGCCCGCCTTAATGATGGTTGCACGATGTCCTGTCGCATCCATGCGCGAATTATCGGGCGCCATAGACGTGGTCTGCTCGGCAAAAGCCGGAGCCGGGGAAAAAGCGGGGGAAAGAAGAGGCAACAACCAAACGGCGGTTTGTTTCAAACGCGCTCTCAAAGAAAATGGCTTCTTCATTCTAAGCTCCTCGGATAATAGTTTTTGTTAAATTTAATAAGCTTTTTTATCTAATCTCGCAGTTTGTAGCAAAATTTCTTGACAGAATCAATTACAATCCTCCTAAATGTTAATTTTTCATTTATTTTTGTGTTAACTATAAAAAAAACTTGCGAAGCTTCTGTTAATTTTACTATCGTCTCGCCACAGCGATTTTCATTTTTTTCAACTAAGGAGATTTAGTATGCTCAAGCAATTTAAACACGCAGGCAAAGCTGCCACGATGTTGCTCTTGGCGGCATGTGGGTCCGTCGGCGCTAAAGATGCACCGCCCCCAAGATATGCGACCGCCATCTTACTCAAGATCCCCGCGGGAACCAGCATGTCAAGTCGCCCCGTAATGCGCCGCGTTGAGCCGAAGGTTACGCCCGCACCTGCTCCAGCAAAACAACTGTTTAAGAAGATTGTGCACAGGGATCCGTGCTCCGATAAAACAGAGATCAAGTATGTAAAAGCCAAAAGTCCTAAGGTTCCTCGCGCCGAAGAAGCTCAGTATGTTGAGGATTTGGGCGAAAAGACCATTGTTATCGGTGCTGACATCAGCGGCGGCGCTGGCAAAGATCATGTTGTGAAATTCATGGATGGCGGACAGGCTCATATCGAAGGCACGGCTTCCCTCCTTGGCAGAACGGCGGGCACTTTGCTGGGCGCCACAGGATCGTTCATGTTCGGCCTTGGCGAGCTGAACTATGGAAACGCTGCGGCAGGCGGTTTGCTGGGAACGCAGGTTATTAAGACCATTAACAGCAATAATACGAACAGCGGAAACAGGGACAATGTCGTGGACAGCTACAAGGGCAACGGTAACGGCAACAATAAAGGTAACGTCATAGGCAGTAATAATCCGACAACGACAACAAGTACGGCTTATGTCGATCGTTCGACAAAGACCAACATCGATAACTCGAAGACGGCCTATGTCGATAAATCTATTACCGATAACTCGAAGACGACCTATGTCGATAAGTCCATTACCGATAATTCGAAGACGACCTATGTCGACAAATCCATTACTGATAACTCAAAGACGGCCAACATCGATGCCTCGACGCAAAACACAATTATTAACGCAGGCAAGCAGGATAATGGTGGCGGCAAGGATAATGGTGGTTGCGAGATTGATGGTCGAACGGGAGCAAGTAACAAGAACGCCGTCAGGCCCATCTATCTCTATGCGGCCGGAAATGGTGAGGCAGCCTTGCTGGCACTGAAGATCGCTTAAGTACCTTCACTTAAAGCCCGAAGACTAATAAGGAGCGCGGGGAACGACAGAAATGTCGTTTTTCGCGCCCCTTATCTTTTGGGCAAAACGGTTCGGCGGGAACGCAGCCCCCGCGCGGCGAATGAATGATTATTGACCGTCGCGGATTTTGCGCAAGAAGCCGTCGATTTCCGCGTTCAGGGTATCGGATTGCGCCGAGAAGGATTCGACCGATTCCAAAACAAAGGCGGCGTTTTCGTTCGCCGTCACCGACATTTTTCCGACCTCGATCAAGTCTTGCGCAATCGTGCCGACGCGGCCCGAGGCGTATTGGATATTTTGGACGATTTCCTGCGTCGCGGAGCCTTGTTCCTGCGCCGCCGCCGAAACCGCCGTGGAGCTTTCGCCGATGGTGTCTATCGTCGCGCCGATTTCGGACAGAGATTGAACCGTCGCGCGCACATTGCCCTGAATATCGGCGACTTGTTCCGAAATCGCCTCTGTCGCCTTGGCGGTGCGGTTGGCGAGGCTTTTGACCTCCGTCGCGACGACGCTGAACCCCTTCCCCGCTTCGCCCGCCCGCGCCGCTTCGATTGTCGCGTTCAACGCCAAAAGGTTGATCTGTCCCGCGATGTTCTCGATCAAAACGACGATCTCGCCGATCTTGGTGGCGGATTCGGTCAGTTGGTTGACGCGGGCGTCTGCGGCATGCGCTTTTTCTTTCGCGTCACGAGCGATGTTTTCGGAATGCACCATTTGATGTGCGACTTCCGTAACGGAAGCCGACATTTCCTCGGCCGCCGCCGCAACTGTCGAAACGTTGGTGGAAGCTTCGCCGGTCAGGCCGACGACACCCTGAATTTTGGCGTTCGTGACGTCAGATTCCGAAACCATCGTCGTCGCGGATTTCTTCATTGAGGCAGCAGAACGCTTCACGCCTTGCAGCAAATGGCTGACTCGCTCTTCAAACGCTTTAATGGCTTGTTCGACTGCGTCTTTTTTCTGTAATTCGACTTGGGTCTTTTCAGCTTGTCGTTTTTGCTGTTGGCTATTCTCCCACAGAGAGCTTTGCATGCTCGCCAAGGCGCGGAGCAAATTCGACGTTTCGCTTTTTCCCTGCGCGTCGATTTCGTTCTCCAAATTTCCCTCGGCAATCGCATTCGCTATCGCAAGCGCCTTTTTCAAAGGCGGGATCACCGAACGCACCAAAAACACGGCGCAAAGAACCGACAGCAAGACCGCAAGGGCAATGGCAAAGGCTTGTATGCGGTTATTCGTGGCGACAAGGCCGGAAAGCCTTTTATCAGCATCCGATAGAACTGTATCAATGTGCTCGCGGTAATCCGACCCGTCATGCGCATATCGTCCGGCAAGCTTCTCCAAGCCTTTGCCTATATCCGCAATGTCGGCGGCGGGCACGTCCGACGTCATGCCCTGAAGGGCGACGACCTTGCCGCGCAGGGTTGTCGCCGTATCGCGCGCCTTGTCCGTCATCGCCCGTTCGACGGTGACGCCCAAATCCATCGCAAGCTTGTCCAATTCGGCTTTCGACGCGTCATCGGAGACGGAAATCTTATCTCCCTGATGCGTCAGAAGAAACTTCGCCCAGCCAAGCTGCGCCGAACGCGCGTAATTGACGCCCATAAAGGCGTTGTCATAAACGACCTTGGCGGTATCGCCCAATTGGCCTTCGATATTCTGGGCGACCTTGCTCAGCTGGCTCTGCTGATACGAGCAAAAGAGCCCCAGCGTCATGCTGATCAACAACAGCAACGCGCAAGACACAATGATCTTAAGGCGAATGGTCATCGGGGGTGCTCCTCAACGACCCGTAAACTCACTGAACCGTCACTGT
>CAIXLI010000180.1 GCA_903920205.1 uncultured Pseudomonadota bacterium | reverse complement strand
TCCTAAAACCCGCTACGGGAAAAGCCCCTGCATGTTCGCCTTCAACTCGCTGGACATGACGGACATCATCAAAAAGCATCAGCCCGATCTGTGGATCTACGGCCACACGCACGAGTGCGATGACCAAACCATCGGCAAGACCCGCATCATCTCGAACCAGCTTGGTTATCCCGATAAAGCCCGTGGCTACGAATGCGCCGGTTTTGATAAAGCCGGAAGGCCTGTCGATCTGTAATCCAGCCCACAAGGCTATGCAGGTTTAGCATCAAACACGCTGGGTTTTATAAACCGCGAAGAGCCGTTGAGATTTTCCCAAGCACCTTTTTCGTTATTGCCGCATCGGCAAGGACACCTTTGCTGTCCTTGGTCAATCGCGCCGGATTGGTTTCAACATAGTCGATCGCAGCCGACATCTGTCGATGCAATGCTTTTGCATCACCTGGGGTCAGCGAAATCTTTGCCGTGGAATTTTGCGTCATATTTTTTTCCTTGCGTAAGTTCAGATTGACAACAACACGTAACGCCCATTCTTTTTTGCGCCAACAAACGCTATCGCCCTACGATCTCTGAGAGCTTGAATATCGTTCTTCGCCTTTTTGACGCTAACTTTCCAATGCAGGACGATGGAAGAAGCGGACGGCGATTTACCCTCGCAAATTTGATCGACAAACCAGGTTTGACGCAAGCGAGAATCGTCCGATTTGCATTTTATAGGTCCCTTTTGGAGCGCATTTATAGGTCCCTTTTGCGATCCAGCATCGGAATTGCCTGCGAAAATCGCGCCGTGTTCGGATGCCAAAATATGGGACACAAGGTCATGCCTGTTTGCCAATCGCAACACGGCTGCAAGTACAGCATTTGAATGCTCCATCAGATGGATGAGATTGGCAGAATCCGGCGCGTTTCTACTGGAAAACCAGTTCTTTACGGCGCGCGCCGTCGTGGCGGTTCCCCTTGCGATCTTTTTATTCGGGGGAAGTTTTGTTCCGTATTCCTGATGCAAGGCCGCAGCGATTTCTGAGGCAATTTTTTCACGATAAGTCGAGCAACTTTTCGTGATGACGGGAAGTGGAAAACTTGGGGCTCCCTTTTTGAAAGACATAGCAATTCTCCATGGTTAAGTTTTTGGACATGGAGAGATTTTGAATGTTGGCCTTCCGTAAAGGCTGGCCAAAACGGGGATTTCTATGTCGGACACGCGAAAAAACGCCGAAAATGGCGGGCTGAAGAGACCGGAAACAGAGGCGTGCCTCATTCCAGCCGCCTTGTACGTTCGTGCCGCCTGTTTTACGCAGGCGGTGCTCGATGAGCAGTGTGAAGCCCTTGAGCGCTATGCCGAGCGAAACAACCTGCTGGTCGTTCGCCGGTATGTCGAAGGCGGGCTGCCGGGAAAAATGCGCGATGCGCTTATGGACGCCGTCTTGAGCGGGACAGCCGATTTTACCGCCATCATCATGAGGGACGTTTCACGATGGGGACGTTTCCGGGATGCTGATGTGAGCCCTTATTATGAGTACACCTGCCTTTGCGCGGGCATCAAAGTTCGTTATGTGATCGAAGAAACTGGGGATGCTTTTCCTGAGACTTTCAGCCCTTCACCAACTGCGTATAGCGGAGGGGTAGAAAGTGTCCTTAAACGATAATCAAAACGCGAGCCTGTTCGATCAGCCCAAGACCGCCGCCAAAAAAAGACGCGCGGCCATCTATGTGCGCGCATCGTCAGAACACCAGCAATATTCAACCAGAAATCAGACAGACGCCATTATTGTCTACGCCAATACCAAGGGATTTGAAGTCGTTAAAACCTACTCGGATGACGGGAAAAGCGGACTGGACATCAAGTGGCGCAAAGGGCTGCAACAGCTCATCGCCGATGTTGAAGAACGCAGGGCGGACTTTGATGTGGTGCTTGTATACGATATTAGCCGCTGGGGTCGCTTCCAGGACAATGATGCCGGCGCCTACTACGAATATGCATGCCGACAATCGGGGATAGACGTCCATTACGTCATAGGACACTTAAAAAACGATGGCAGCATAACGGATTCAATCCTTAAAGCCGTAGACCGCTACTCATCGGGGAATTATAGCTACACGCTTTCCATCAAAGTCCATTTGGGGTCTACCCGCCTTATCAGGCTGGGGTATCGCCAAGGTGGGATGGCTGGTTTTGGTCTGCGCCGCGTGATGATCGACGAACGCGGCGAACCCAAGATGGAGCTTAAGCATGGTGAGCGGAAAAGCCTTCAGACGGATCGCGTCATTCTGGTTCCCGGCCCGAAAGAAGAAATCGAACATGTGCGTTCGATATACCGAAAATTCGTCGACGATAAATTTACCGAGACCCAAATCGCCGCCCAGTTGAACCAACAGGGCGTAAGAACCGATTTGGGAAAAGACTGGACGCAGGCAGCTGTTCGCGGCGTTCTGACCAACGAAAAATACATCGGCAACAACGTCTATAACCGCCAGTCTTTCAAACTGAAGAAAAAGCGCGTCAAGAATCCGCCTGAAGAGTGGGTGCGAAAGGACAATGCGTTCGAAGCC
>CAIXLI010000179.1 GCA_903920205.1 uncultured Pseudomonadota bacterium | reverse complement strand
TGTCCTGCAACATAGCAAATCGGCGAATAAGTAACAGGGACGAATCCGCCGAAGGCGGCAGAGCGGGTGCTATTCGCTTTGCTCACCGAGCCTGAAGGAGTCTCGGCCTTGCGGTAACGCCCCCTTTCGCAAGCCTAAGGGGTTTCACCCCTCGCGCACGCAAGGGTAAAGGCTTCGCCCGATTGGGGGGTGTCCCCAACCTTCCGCGCCTTCGGCTTGTGCAGGTTGGGTGATCCCCCTCCCCCCAATCGCCCTTGCGATTGCTACCCCCAGTCTCGCCGACAGCAAGGTTGCATCACATCGATGCAACCAAAACTGAAAGGAAGAAACCATGACTACACATAAAGCAGTTAAGTCTTTCCCTCTGGGTCAGATTGTCGCCACGCAGGGCGTTCTTGCAAGCGTTCCTAATCCGCACATGATAGAATGTCTTACCCGTCACTCTCGCGGAGATTGGGGGAATGTTTGCAGAGAGGATGCCGCTTCAAATAACAGGGCACTTATCGAAGGTTCCCGCTTGTTGTCCGCTTATGCCATTGACCCCACGAAACCAGCCAAGGGTTACGGGGAAAATTGCTTCTGGATTATTACCGAGCATGACCGGAGCGTGACCACGTTCCTCTTGCCTAGCGAGTATTAAGCCAAGGAAAGCGCCCAGGCTAAACGCTTGGGCGCTTTTTCCTTTTCGGTTAAAAATCAGTTTGTTTATTAGTTTATTTCTTTGTTTCTTTCTTTATATCTTTCTACCAAAATCAAACAAAACCGCCATGCGTCCCGTCGAATTCACGCCCGAAGAGATCATTAAAGCTGGTCAGGAACTGCAAGCCGTCGGGCGTAACATCACGGGCTTTGCCTTGCGCCAGAAGGTAGGCGGCGGCAGTCCTGCCCGTCTCAAGCAAGTTTGGGATGAACACCTCCAAAGCCAAGTAGAAACCAAGGCCGAGCCTGTCGCAGAACTTCCCCTTGAAGTGGCAGAGGAAATGGCCTCCGTAAACAAGGCGCTTGCGGAGCGCCTGACGGCGCTTGCCATTGAAGTGAACGATAAGGCAGTGAAGGCGGCAGAGCGTCGCGTTGCTGATGTTCTCCGCAGTGCAAGCGAACATCGAGAAGAGGCCGAACGCGAATTAGCCGACGCCTCACAAACCGTCGAGGATTTAGAAACCAAGCTGGACGAAGCCAAGGCGACCGCCGAAGGGCTGGAATCCCGCCTTGCCGAAATCCAGACCGACCACCAGACCCAAGCCGTCAAATTAGCGCAAGTGTCCGAGCGTCTGGCGTTGATCGAGGAAGAACGTGCCCGTTACGAGCAGCAGACCGAGCAAATGCGAAATGAACGCGATACCAGCCGAGAGGACGCCGCCAAGTTGCGCGGTACGGTTGAGGCATTACAAGCCCAAGTGAAGGAACTCATGCAAGCCCTTGGAGCACGTTAGGCCGACAAAGGGTGAGAAACAACACCCGCCGGAAAGGGTGAAATAGGTTCTTCACAAGAGAAAAAGAATCGTGTTTTTTTTGTTAACCCGAAGTACTGGGCTGATTTTACAGTTTCTGGGGAGGGGCAATAATAGCCAGTTTCCCGAAGCCAGTCCAAGATCATAGTTATTATCTTATTATGTCATAATTTTATTATGATGTTATAGAAGCATGTTATTTTTTTATTGTGTTGTTATTTTTTTATGTTATTTTTTTATTGTGATTTTACACTAAATGCATAAGGAAAAATAGCATGACGAAACCACAGGTTTTTGTTGTTGCCTCGCAAAAAGGAGGAAGCGGCAAAACGGCAATTTGTCGTGTTCTCTCGGTGCATCTCTCTCGATTGACACACTCGGTTTTTCTTGTCGATCTGGACATTCAGAAAACCCTGACCAAGTGGCACAACAAGAGGCAGACAGATGAGCCGAAGCGGGTTGATCTTACCATCAACGCCCTAGCATCAGGGATTCCTTTACTGGCTGAACACGGGGCTGATTTTGTCATTATCGACACGCCGCCGAGCGACGACGAAGACGAAAAAGCGCAGTTTGTTTTAAGTGCTGCTTTTGCTTCAGCCGATCTTGTTATCATTCCGATCAAGCCTTCGCCCGACGACTTGGAAAGCGCAGGGGCGACCGTTCGGCGTTGCAGGGCTTTTGGAGTGCCGTTCATTTTTGTGATTACTCAAGCCATACCAAACACCAGCATCACAGCGCAAGCTATCGCCGCATTATCGCAACACGGCGTAGTGTCTCCCGCCGTTCTCGTTAATCGCGTAGCGTATCCCTCGGCTTTTGCCATTGGCTTGACGCCGGAAGAAGTCAGAGCAGGGAGTCCCGCAGCCTTTGAAACAGGGCATCTTTGGGAATCCATACAAGCGCATTTAAAAACTAGAAACACCAAACAAGAAAGGATAGCGTAACATGGCAAAGGCAACAGTGTTAAACGCGGCAATGTTAGACGAAGAGCCCGAAGCAACGCCCACGCGTAGCGTTGTTAAGAACACAAAAAAGGGCAAAGAGAAAGAAGACATAACGCCCTTACAAATCAGGGTGACGACAGAAGACCGCTTTGCGATTAAGGTCGATGCGGCAAAGTTACATTTCAGAAGCGAAACCGCATTTATGTTGGAGTGTTGGCGGTATTATATGAAAAATCATGATCGAGTAGTAAAGCAGGGCTAAACACATGCCGCCCATTCAAAAACGCTTGATTGATGCCGCCGTTGAGATACGGCAGGAAGATTCCGACGAGATCATCTACCAACATGGGATATTTGCTCAAGTTGGATTGCCACGCTCAAAGCAGCAAGGACGGACTTTTGAGCGCAAATTTAAAAACGCATCAATTGAGATTGAGGCGGGAAAATTATGGTTAGGAGGCAAATGGGTTGAACAGCCGTTACCCTACGGCCCGAAACCACGCCTCGCCCTTATCCACCTCAATAGCGAAGCCATAAGAACGCAAAGCCCACAAATTGAAATAGGCCGCAGTGTATCAGAGTTTTTGCGCCGCATTGGGCTACCAGATCAGGACGGCAGGGCTTACAATATGTTTAAGCGCCAAATGATGGCTCTTGCCGCCGCTACGCTTTCAATAGGCTTCACTATTGACGGCGTGGATACCACATTAAGAACAATTCCGATTGAAGAATTTAAGGCATGGATAGTAAATAACGAGAAGCAGGGGGCATTGTGGCCTGGCGAATTAACGCTTTCACGCAGTTATTTTGAAAGCCTCAAGGCTCATGCTGTTCCACTTGATCCCCGTGCGATTGGTGCTCTCTCACATTCCGCCCTTGCTCTTGATTGGTATAGTTTCCTTTCCCGCCGTCTTTACCAACTA
>CAIXLI010000178.1 GCA_903920205.1 uncultured Pseudomonadota bacterium | reverse complement strand
TATCCCCCAGTTGCGCAACACGCTTTGCAGCCGCCGGATGATCCGCGCTTTCCAGCGAGACGCCGCGATGTTCAAAGACGCAAAAATCCTTGCGATCACGGTCGACGTTGCCGGACAAAGATTCGCCAAATTGACCAAACTCAATCACATGGCCGATGTCGATGTGCAGGGACACAGGGAAGGTTTGTTCATCCGTGTCTAAAGCTCGTCCCACCCAAAAGCCAAAACATTGTCGATATGACTTTGGTCGGTCAAAAGCATAACAAGACGATCAAACCCCAGCGCCATCCCCGCGCCATAGGGAGCCCCCAACCGCATCGCCGCCAGATATTTTTCATCAAGCGCGACGACTTCCTGCCCCGCGCTCGCACGCAACGAAAGCGCGTGATTAATAAACTGCGTTTGCAAGTCGACATCCGCCAATCCCGCAAACCCGTCACTCAGTTCGATGCCCGCGATAAACAACTCGCTACGGTTCGCCAACGTGGGGTCGGTAGCATCGGCGGTCGCCGAAGTCGTTTGGAACATAGGCCACTCGGTTAAAAACACCGGATGTTCGCGCCCAAGCTGGGGCTGAATATGATCCATCAAAAGGCTAAAAAGAAAATCGCGGTTATTCGCCCAGTCTTCCCTGATTTCCATGCCAGCGGCCTCCGCCGCCTTACGGCACGAAGCCACATCAAAATCATTCACGGCGATGCCCGTGAACCGCTCAATCGCCGCCAGAACAGAAAGCTTTTCCCAAGGACGCGCCAGATTAATCTCTTGCCCCTGATAGGTGATTGTGGACGAAAGCCCTAATTGATCCAACGCCTGCGCCACCATGATTTCGACATCGTCTTCGATCTGCCGCATATCGCCGCCGACACGTCCCCATTCCAGCATCGTAAATTCGGGATTGCGATACCTCCCGTTGCTATCGCCCTTGCGGAAATTCTGCGTCAGCGAATAAAGCCGTGTAAAGCCGCCAATCGCCATCCGCTTAAGCTGATACTCGGTCGAACTGACAAGATAACGGTCCCCCACGCCGAACGCGCCCACGGCAAGATCGGGCGAGGCCCCGCGCACCAGCAATGGGGCGTCTATTTCCATAAACCCTTGCTGGTCGAGAAACCCGCGCACCGCGCGGCGAATAATATGCCGTCGCCGTAAAATCTCCATGCGCGACACTCCGCCCGGTGTAACAGGCTTGCGCCAACGCAAGGCGTCGTTCCCAGCCGTCCAACTTCCCTCCGCCGCCTCGCCAAGCTTACGCGCACCCTTGCCAGGATTTTGAGTATCAATAACAAAAACATCGCCCGTTTTCGGCGGCGTTCCTTCCCACAGACAAAGGGTTTCCGTATCCTCGACGGCATAAACGACCTTGCACCCCTCTGTCGCCGCCTGCACATCGATAACGCGAATAATCGTATCAACAGCCATCTTGTTTCCCCATCATTCCCGTAACAAAAGCGGCGACGCTTGCGCCCAATATATCGAGGTTATACCCGCCCTCTAACACAGCGACAAGCCGACCGCCGCACAAGGCATCGGCGCTTTCGCGCAAACTTTCCCCCATCCATAGATAATCCTCTGTCTCAAGCGCGAGCGAACCCAAAGGATCGTCGCGGTGCATATCAAATCCCGCTGAGACGAAAAAAATATCAGGCCGAAAACTTTTAAGCTTTGGCACAACCTTTTCCCTAAAAGCCTGACGTACAAACGCGCCGGAACTTCCTCGGGGCAGGGGGATGTTGACAATATTCTCCCACGCCCCCGTTTCCTGCGCAAAACCGGATAACGGGTTTTCTTCATGAAGCGAGATCAACAACCTGTCCTCGTAATTCCAAAACAGGCTTTGCGTCCCGTTCCCGTGATGCACATCGAAATCCACAACCGCGACACGAGCCGCGCCCATTTTCTTTTGCGCGGAAATAGCCGCTAGTGCGACATGATTGAAAAAACAATAGCCCAGCGCCAAATCCGCCTCGGCATGATGCCCTCCGGGACTAACGACGCAAAAAGCTTGCCCAAACTCTCCCGCCATAACGCCTGCAGTCGCCCCCATAACGGCACCTGCCGCATGCAGCGCCGCTTCCGCCGTGCCACTTACAGCAACAGTCTCGCGGTTGAACGCCCGTTCCGTCCCCGCCTCAATAGGGCGCAATACATCGGCGACATAGTCCGGCGTATGCGCGAGATAGATATCTTCCGTAGCAAGCGGCGGTGCCTCACGCCAGGACAAGGCGCTAAACCTATCCGCCTGCAATGCCTTCATCACGGACGTTAACCGTTGCGGCGCAAAGGCGGGGTCTGGCCCAGGGGTATGTTTAAGACAAGCCGGATGCGTGAAAATGTGCATGCCCCTGTCTAGGAACAATCTGGAAAAGAGGCAAAGGTAAAGATACCAATAGGTAGAGGTGTTTCTTTAACAAAACTCCCAAGAATCTTTACTTTTGCGGAAGAGTGAGGGGCTTTTTTACCCTCGCTGCGATTAAAACTTTCCTTGTATCTTAATGATAAACAATAAAACTTTCCCCTTGCAATCCCATCTTAATACCGTCATATTCGCCCGACAATTTGCTAGGAAAGCAGGACTGCTCAGCGAACGGGGAAAACACCGTGTCGTCGTGCGGATTTGTTTGCTTTTCCGGTACTGCAGTAATTTCTATATAGTCCCAGAGTTAAGGGACGCAGCTTTGAGGGGCAAGCATGGCGACCAACGGCGCAGCGATGAGCATCAACCCAAGCAAGAGTTTCACAGGCCGCAAGAGAGTTCGCAAGAGTTTTGGACGCATCGCCGAAATAGCCGAAATGCCAAACCTGATTGAGGTTCAGCGGCGCTCTTACGACGACTTCTTGCAAATGGACATTCCGGTCGCCAAGCGCGAACGCAAAGGTCTGCAAGACGTTCTGATGTCGGCTTTCCCGATCTCCGATTTCTCGGGCCGCGCCGTTCTGGACTTTCTGTCCTACGACCTCGAACAGCCCAAGTATGACGTTGAAGAATGCCAGCAACGCGGTGTCACCTTCGCCGCGCCGCTCAAGGTTACCTTGCGCCTGACCGTGTTTGATGTCGAAGAAAACACCGGCGTCAAGTCGATCCGCGATATTAAGGAACAAGACGTTTACATGGGCGACATGCCCCTGATGTCCTTGAAGGGCTGAGAACAGTGGCAGCGCTCCGGTTATCGCGGTATAGGTTTCGCCGCCGGGGTCGGCGGGCACGATGCTGT
>CAIXLI010000177.1 GCA_903920205.1 uncultured Pseudomonadota bacterium | reverse complement strand
GCTTCCTAAAGGTGCTGCCGATAATATGCGTTTCGCAAATTCGAGCGAAGCACCTGGCGGAAGCACGATCAATAATTCGAAAACGTCAGGCGATACGAATTTCCATTACGCGCCAACGATCAACGCCAAAAGCAACGTCGATCTCAGTTCTGTCCTAACGCAGCAAGGATCGACCATGCGGCGGTGGCTTAACAATCAGGCGCGCAACGGTAGCTTCAAGTCGTAAAAGGCAAAGGCATGGCTCTCATCAAATGCGCTGGTTTCGATTATCTGACGCCATTGGCTCCGGCCTCGGCATTGGCCAGCCTTGGCTTTACGAATGCCACCATCATGCCAGGGCAAGGCCGCGCCGGTGGCGGCTGCGCCAAGCTGGGGCAGATCAATTTACCGGCACGGCTCGGCACATTTTACTGCGGCTTTGCGATCGAGAACCCGTCCGGCATCACGATCAATTTCAATGACTCGACCAAGGGTACCAATTTTAGCCTTAAATTCACCTCGGCGGGCGCAATTACCTGCACGCCGCAATCATCGGCAAACGCGGTTTCATCGCCCCCGATGGCCGTGATACCGGGCAATGTATGGCAATTCATTGAAGTCTATGGCGTGATAGCGGCGACGGGCGGTGCCGTGACTGTGCGCGTTAATGAAACCGTTGTTCTGTCGCTTGTTTCGGCCAATACGGCTTCCAGCACCACGACAGTATCCACGGGTGTTGATCAGCTTGATTTCGGATCATTCGGAAGCGCGACCGTCGATGATTTTTACATTTGTGACAATTCCGGCGCGTCACTTAATAACTTTCTCGGCAATACTCGCGTTCCGGCGCAAACGCCAAACGGGGTCGGTTCATCAACACAATGGACGCCGACCGGATCGGCTTCGTTCAATTGGCAGCTCGCCAGTAATCCCTATATGGACGACAGCTCTTACGTCTCGTGTTCGACAGCAACCGATATCGATCTTTATACACTTTCGCCGGTCGCCAATGCGCCACAAATCATGGCCGTGCAAAGCATCGTGGTGGCGCGGCAGGATGATAGCGGCCAGCGACAGGTCAAATCCGTCATTCAGTCGGGATCGACGCAGGCAACGGGCGCGGTCGTCAATACCAACGCTACTTATGCCGGTCACACCGATATTTTCACAACCGACCCGAACACCGGCAGCAGCTGGACTTATGGAGCCGTGAACGCGCTTCAGGTCGGTGTTGAACTGGTCGCATAAAGATGTCCGCACGCGTTGACTTTGTTGCCGCCGAAACAGCGGCAAAAGGCTCTGCGCCTGTCCGTTTTAATTTCGCGCGCACCGAAGCTGTCGCCAAAGGAATGGCTCCCGTCCGGCAGTCCTATGCCG
This sequence comes from uncultured Pseudomonadota bacterium, assembly GCA_903920205.1. Lineage (GTDB taxonomy): Bacteria > Pseudomonadota > Alphaproteobacteria > UBA9219 > UBA9219 > CAIXLI01. Next base: position 872 of record CAIXLI010000177.1, on the reverse strand, counting down.
CCATGGAGGCTGTTGCCAAAGGCGATGCCCCGCTGCGGGTCGCATACGCCGCTATCGAATGTCTTGTCCTTGTCGGGAGTCCTCCCACTGTGAGTACCGAAAAGTTTCCCCTGTCTGCTGGTCTGACCTGGAGCGTGCATGTCGCGCCCAAATTCAACACGCGCGTCGCAAGCCATGTCTCTGGCCGCGAAATCCGCACGGCGTGGCAGCAATATGCCATTTACGATCTAACATTGAGCTTTGACGTTCTGCGCGGCGACGCCACACAGGAAATCCAAACCCTGCAAGGCTTCTTTCTAGCACGGCAAGGCCAGTACGACACGTTTCTGCTCGATCTCGGCGCTGTCACGCAAAACACGGCGGACAGCTATGTCACGATGGGAGCGCAAGGAACTGGCGACGGCACGACGACCGTATTCACTTTGCAGCGCACGGTGGGCGAAGCTGTTGAACCCGTCGGTTATGTGTTCAGTGCTGATTTATCTGGGGTCTATGTCGCGGGCGTATTGCAAGACCCAACCAGTTACACCTTCACGTCGCCCAACATGCTCACTTTCAACACGGCTCCAGCATACGGCAGCCAGATCACGGCGACCTTCCGTTACTACTTTATTTGCCGCTTTGCTGCCGATGCGCAGGACTTCGAAGAATTCATGGCCAACCTGTGGACATTGCATGAACTCAAGCTCGTGACGGTGCTGCCATGAAATCCGCACCTTCCGCCGTCATTTCCGCGCTGGCAAACAACCGCGAACTTACTTTTGCCGATTGTTTTACCATCACACTGGCTGACAGCACTGTCGCCCGTTATACGAACGCGCAATACACCGTCACCATTCCTGTATCGGGCGGCCCGTCGCTGGTTTATGTGG
>CAIXLI010000176.1 GCA_903920205.1 uncultured Pseudomonadota bacterium | reverse complement strand
TATTCCGTCCTCGCCAAGCTGCAGATTACGGGACAAAGGCGAAAGACTCCAAAAAGGCTGCATGCCGCCGCCTCGCGCAAGCGAGTGCCAAGCGGGAAGCGCGCTTCCTTTTTTCTTGAGATGGAGTAACGACCGATGCTTTTTAAACCGCCCCAATAAAACGCAAAATCATTCCTCGTTCGGGTTGCGACCAAAGACTTCGCGCTTACCTGTGGCCGACGCGCTGCCGATGAGGCCTTCGCGTTCCATGCGTTCGACGAGGGTGGCGGCTTTATTGTAGCCGATTTGGAGTTGGCGTTGGATAAAGCTGGTCGAGGCTTTGCGTTCGCGTAGGACGACATCGACGGCTTTGTCGTAGAGATCGTCGCCGGAGCTTTCACCACCGCCAAAGATGTCGTTGCTGCCGCCGTCACCGCCTGCGCCGCTGCCGTCGTCTTCTGTCACTTCGTCGAGATATTCGGGTTCGCCTTGGGCTTTGAGGAAGCTGACGATGGCCTCGACTTCGTCGTCGCGTACAAAGGGGCCGTGGACGCGGGTAACGCGGCCTCCGCCTGCCATATAGAGCATGTCGCCTTGCCCCAACAGTTGTTCCGCACCTTGTTCGCCCAAGATCGTGCGGCTGTCGATTTTTGAAGTGACTTGGAAGCTGATGCGGGTCGGGAAGTTGGCTTTGATCGTGCCGGTGATGACGTCGACCGAGGGGCGCTGGGTCGCCATCATGATATGGATGCCCGCCGCACGCGCCATTTGCGCGAGGCGTTGGATGGCGGCTTCGATTTCTTTGCCTGCGACCATCATCAAATCCGCCATTTCGTCGACGATCACGACGATAAAGGGCAATTCGGTCAGGTCGAGCGGTTGTTCTTCGTAGATCGGTTTGCCTGTTTCGCGGTCGAAGCCTGTTTGCACTTTGCGCAGGAGATTCTCGCCGTTTTTGGCGGCTTCGCGCAGGCGCATATTATAGCCGTCGATATTGCGCACCCCGAGTTTGGACATGGCGCGATAGCGTTCTTCCATCTCGCGCACCGTCCAGCGCAAGGCCATGATCGCCTTTTTCGGTTCCGTGACGACGGGGGCTAGCAGATGCGGGATGCCTTCATAGACCGACAATTCCAGCATTTTGGGGTCGATCATGATGAAGCGGCATTTTTGCGGCGGCAGGCGATACAACAGGGACAAAATCATCGTGTTAATAGCGACGGATTTGCCTGAGCCCGTTGTGCCTGCGATGAGCAGATGCGGCATTTTTGTCAAATCGGCGATGATAGGATTGCCCGCGATGTCTTTGCCCAGCACCAAGGGGAGGGGGGCTTTGGTGTTATGATAAGAGTCGGCGCACAGCAATTCGCGCAAATAGACGGTTTCGCGTCGCGCATTCGGCAATTCGATACCGATCACGTTGCGGCCAGGCACAACAGCGACGCGGACGGAAACCGCGCTCATGTTGCGGGCGATATCGTCTGCCAGAGAGATGACCCGTGCGGCGCGGGTGCCCGGGGAGGGTTCCAGTTCATAAAGCGTGACGACGGGACCCGGGCTTACTTTCAGAATTTGGCCTTTGACGCCGAAATCGTCCAAGACAACTTCGAGCATTTTTGCGTTCTTTTCGAGGGCGTCTTCGGAAATGACGGATTGTTGCTTGGCGCTGTCCGGCCATTGGAGGAGTTCCAAGGGCGGCAGAAGTTGTTCGGAATCGTTGTTCAAGGCCAGCCTTGGTTGACGCGCTGTGGCGGCGGGGCGTTTGATAAGGGGCGCTTTGGTGGCTTTGGCCGCTTTGGGGGGGCGCGGCGCTTGGGGTTCGGGGGCGTCTTCTTCCTCCTCTTCTACAAGCTCTTCTTCCTCGTCGGGCGCGATCAGGTCCTCTTCCTCGTCCAGATCGGCATCTTCGCGGTGGAGCATGCGCCAAAGACTGTGCAGGGCGTTATGAATAGCGGAGGCAAGATACGCCGCAATGGTGTGCATCGTTTGAGCGACAAAATGCCATTCGTCCAAGGTCAACGCGCAGGAAAGGTAGATTCCTGCTATCGTTAGAACCCCGAAGACAGGCGTTAAAACAGCTGCGCCCCACGGATGCGGCACGAGGGCGGATAAGCTGCCTCCGATGACCCTGCCCAAGGCTCCGTCACGCGCCGCGCCTTCGAGCGGTATTGGTAGCTTGAGTGCTCCTAAGGCGATGCTGGAGGCAGACATAGCACCAAGGACGGCGAAAGCCCTCCAGCCCAGAAAATCCAAGCCTTTGTCTGATGCGATGCGCCAGCCCCATGCCGCAATAACCAAAGGCACGATAAAGGCGCCGAGGCCAAAAGACTGCCACAAAATATCCGCGCCATAAGCGCCCCATGCGCCACACAGGTTATGAAACGCCACGGCATCGCTGCCCGAAGTTGCCGTATTCAGGGAAGGGTCGTGCGGCGTGTAGGAGGCCAGAGCCAGAAGGATGCCGAGCGCGGCAGCCATGACGATGCCGCCGCCGATCATGCGCACAAAGCGCGTCAGCCCTTCATACAGGGATTCGGGAAGCAAAGCCGACGACTTGCGGCGGCGGGAACGGACAAGGGGACGGGACATGAAAAAACTACAAAGAGAATCAAGGGAAAGGAGAGTCTACCTAACATGCAGGGGAAGCGGTAGGGGGGCGGTGAAATTTCAGAATTAAAAGAAAATTTACCATCTTTACTGTGTCGGATTGCAGGGACAAATGGAGGTGATTTCATGATTTATCAACCAAGATGGGCTATGTTTGTTGGTATATCCCAGAGTCAGGGTATAAACAGAAATTGAGAGGAGATTATTATGAGTATACCCTGTTCACGCCAAAACCCGAAAATCCTTAGGATTGATGACGCGAAAGTTGTCGGTGACTGAATCGGCGTATTTCTGCCAGTTTTTTGGGACTTCGTCGCGCAG
>CAIXLI010000175.1 GCA_903920205.1 uncultured Pseudomonadota bacterium | reverse complement strand
GGCTGCGCCTGCCTCGGCATTCTGGCGGGCGAGGTCAAGCGGTTGCAGCCTAAGGAAGACATGCCCATTCCCCAAATGGGATGGAACCAAATCGCGGCGCGTCAGGCGGGGCATCCCCTTTTGCGCGGCATAGAGGATGGAAGCGTCGTCTATTTTGTGCACAGTTTCGCCGCGCCTGTGGGAGAGTCTACAGTGGCCGTATGCGACTACAGCGAGGTTTTTACGGCGGTGGCGGGGCAGGGGAACTTTTTCGGGTGTCAATTTCATCCTGAACGTTCCGGAACGGCAGGAAGCAAAATCCTGAAAAACTTTTTGGAGATGTGACATGGATATTTTTCCCGCCATCGATCTTAAGGACGGGCAATGCGTTCGCCTGACGCAGGGCGATTTCGACACGGCGAAGATATACGCCACCGACCCCGTCGCTCAGGCGCAAATATTTGCCGAGGCCGGAGCGACATGGCTACATATGGTCGATCTCGACGGAGCGCGTCTGGGCGAGATGCAGCAAATCGATCTTATCGCGCAGGTGGCTCAACAAACATCGCTGAAAATTCAGGCGGGTGGCGGCATTCGCGGGGCCGCTACAATTCAGAAACTATTGGATGCAGGCGTTCAGCGCGTCGTTGTCGGCAGTCTGGCGATCAAAAACAAACCTTTGGTGCATGAATGGCTTCGCCAATTCGGCGAGGAGCGCATTATCCTAGCGTTCGATGTCAAATATGTTGACGATCAACCCGAGGTTTTGACCCACGGATGGCAAAGCGGCAGCCAGCAATTGCTGTGGGATATTCTGGATGCGTATGAGGGCAGCGGGTTGCGGCACATCCTTTGCACCGATATAGGCCGTGACGGGATGCTGACGGGCGCCAATATCGCGCTGTATCAATCGATACATGAACATGCGCCCAAGCTTGAGGTTCTGGCTTCGGGCGGCGTCGGTGGGCTTGATGATTTGCTCGATCTCGCCAAAACTCCCGTCGCGGGCGCTATCGTCGGCAAAGCGATTTACGAAGGCCGCGTCGATTTGGCAGAGGCTATAGAACGGGTTGCCCATGCTTGCTAAACGCATCATTCCTTGTTTGGATGTTAAAGACGGGAAAGTCGTCAAGGGCGTGCAGTTCCGCGATCATGAAATCGTCGGCGACATTATCGGCCTTGCCTCGCGCTATCGTGACGAAGGCGCGGACGAGTTGGTGTTTTATGACATCACCGCCAGCAGCGACGGGCGCATGGTGGATCGCCAATGGATCGCACGGGTCGCAGATGTTCTGGATATCCCTTTTTGCGTCGCGGGGGGCATTCGCACGGTTGACGATGCGCGGGCGATTTTGGCGAATGGCGCGGATAAGATTTCGATTAATTCTCCGGCTCTGGAAAATCCCGATCTGATCGACCTTATGGCGCGGGAATTCGGAAGCCAATGCGTTGTTATCGGCATCGATAGCAAAAAACAGGACGGCGATTATTGGGTTTATCAATATACGGGCGATGCCGCTAAAACGCAGGCGACGCGGCGGCGAAGCGTGGCTTGGGCGGTTGAAGCAACAGAACGTGGCGCGGGTGAGATCGTGCTGAACTGCATGAATCAAGACGGTATGCGCGACGGCTATGATATCGATCAGCTGCGCACCGTTCGGGAAAAAGTCTCGATTCCCCTGATCGCCTCAGGTGGTGCCGGCATACAAGATCATTTCGCCGATGTTTTTCAAAAAGCCCATGTTGACGGAGCCTTGGCGGCCAGCGTATTCCATAAACAGCTTTTGACCATCGGCGAAGTGAAGTCTTTTCTGCGGCAACAAGGCGTGATGGTGCGGGCGTGACAAGGACCTTAGTTTTTTCAGGAAGGAAAAGGACATAATGCAAGATATCAATCCGGCCGCGCTTGATTGGTCAAAAAATGACGGCTTGATTCCGGCGATTGCGCAAGACGCAAATTCGCTGCGTGTTTTGATGCTGGGTTATGTGAATCAAGAAGCGTTACAAAAAACACTTTCCTCCGGCCTCGTCACCTTCTATAGCCGCAGCAAGCAACGTTTGTGGCAAAAAGGGGAAACGTCGGGGCATGTGCTACGCTTGGTCGACGTTAAGCTTGATTGCGACAAGGACGCCCTTTTAATTATGGTTGAGCCTGAGGGGCCGACTTGCCATCTTGGCACGCGCACCTGTTTCGGCGAGGCGAATGAAACCGCCGATCTTTCCGTTCTGGCTGATCTTGTGGCGACGATTCACGAACGCCGCGTGACGGCGCCGCCGGACAGTTATACCGCCAAGCTTTTTGCCGCAGGCGTCACGCGGATCGCGCAGAAGGTCGGCGAGGAGGGCGTTGAAACGGCTTTGGCGGCGGCGACGAAAAGCCCTGCTTTGGCTTCTGAGGCGGCGGATTTGATTTACCATCTTCTGGTTCTTCTGGAAGCCTCCCCGATGCAGTGGGGGGATGTTCTGAAGGCTTTGCTTCAACGGTCTCAGGTAAAGGCGGCGAAGTGATGCCGGATTACGAGAAGTTTTTTGCCCCGTTTTTTAACGAAGCAGCCGATCTTGCGGGACAGATTACGCTGCGTTATTTTCGCAAGGAAATCCCCATCGACGATAAAGACGACAAGTCGCCGGTGACGCAAGCCGACCGCGAGATTGAACAAAATTTGCGCGATAGGATTGGCAAGGCCTTTCCCGATCACGGCATTGTTGGCGAAGAATTCGGTGTGTCGAACGAAAAGGCGGAATTCGTTTGGGTTATCGATCCCATCGACGGCACACGCGCCTTTATGACCGGCAAGCCTTTATTCGGCACGATCATCGGCTTGATGCATGGGGGGAAGCCCGTCGTCGGCTGTATCGATCAAGCCTTTACGCGGGAACGCTGGTTCGGCATTGATGGCCTTGTTGCCACGCATGATGGCGCACCGATCAAGGTTTCTCCGCCTCGCGCGTTGGAATCCTCGCGCCTTTACACGGGTTCGCCCGATATGTTTCGGGGCGAAAATTTTGAGAGTTATCTGGATTTATGCCGCACGGTTAAATGGCCTCAATATGGTTGCGACTGCTATGCCTATGGGCTTCTGGCGATGGGGTGGACGGATCTGGTGGTGGAGCAACATCTGAAAATATATGACGTTGCTGGCGTTATCCCCATCATCACCGGCGCGGGCGGGTTTGCCGGAGATTGGGATTTAAATCCTATCGGCTTTGATTTTTCTGGGGAGATGGTCGCCGCAAGCTCTAAGGGCCTTGCCGCGCAGGCGGCGCAGATTTTTAAAGATGGCGTATGAGGCGGTCGGCGAGGCCTTCAAACGGCTTGTTCCAAAGAGGCGCTTCTGATAGAAATTTTGGGCCGGAGTTTTAGAAAACCCTGGTTGAGGCTTATGCCAAACTAGGGGGATAACATGACATGTTCGGGAACGCGGCTTAAGGTCTTTCGATTGATTCTGATTGCGGCAACGGTTGTGCTTGTCGGCAGTTCTGCCGCCTATGCCGAAGGCGCTGCGGTTTACGGCGCGATCGCCTTCAGCGAAAAGAACGGCGCTTGGGGAATGTCGGATCCCTTTCCCGATGAACAGGCCGCGACGGAAAACGCGCTTGGGTTCTGCTCTAGATATGGCGCGGAGTGTAAGATCGTCTTGACCTTGCAGAATAAATGCGCCGCTGTCGCTATGGGATATAAGAACGAGGTCGCTTGGGCCGAAGAAGGGACTCCCGAAGAGGCGAGAAGCGAGGCTCAGCGTGGGTGCCTTGCCAAGTCAGGAGATGCGTGCGAACTCAAGCATTGGTATTGCTACCGTCCTCAATGATGATCGAAAGCGCACAGAACGAAACGTTTAGGAAGCTTTTAAGCCTTACCTCCTCCAAGGGGTTGAAGGAGGAAGGGCTTTTTCTGCTTTCCGGCGAAAAACTGATACGCGAATTTTTAAAGAAACCGCATCTGGAAATCGTTGACGAGCTTTTAGCGCCGTCTCACGAGGCTTTGACGGCGGGGGGGAAGCAGGTACTGCTCGCTTCATCCCTTTTTGCGCAAATTGATGTGCTCGGGACGCATTTCAACATTTTGGTTTTGAAACAACCGCCTGTTCCTGTTCTGACGGCGGCGGATATGAAGGCTTATGCGCCCTGCGGCATCGAACTTGTCGCGCCTCTTGGCGATCCCGGGAATCTTGGCGCGTTGATCCGCAGTTGCGAAGCTTTCGGTGTGCCGCGTGTGATACTGTCCCGCGAAGCCGCGCATCCTTTTTTGCCTAAAGCCGTCAAGGCTTCGGCGGGCAGCGTGCTGCGCATGAACTTGGCGCGAGGCCCCGCCTTAGCGGAATTTCCGGCTGATTGCATCGCGCTTGATATGCGCGGCGTGTCAATCAACGAATTCGTTTGGCCTCAAGATGCTTTGCTTCTGGTCGGTGAAGAGGGCCCCGGGATCAGCGCGAGCGGATTTGCTCCGCGCATTCGTATTCCCACCACGGGCGTTGAGAGTTTGAACGTTGTTGTGGCGGCGAGCATCGCTTTGTCGCGGATTCCGACGAGGGGATAAAGTCTGTGGGGTAAAGGGGGTTATCCAAATCCTGTGTTAGTTGAGTTGTAACTTTAAGTTCGTTACCGCTTGAGTAAGCGCCTGCTGAATATCCGTTTGGTTTAACTTTTTGGCTAAGAATGGCAGCAGTGCAGCACTGATAGCCTCAGTGAAGGCGGCTTTAACCTCTTCGTGATTGTTAAGCGCGTTTCCAAAGGGATCTTGCTGCGAATATGAATCAAGGGAACTTTTGACGATGGCGCTTATCCCCCTTGTCATTCGATCGCCGATAAGGGCCCGCTTATTTGGAAGAACATGCTCGTTCCATAGGCCCGTCAGGCTTTCCCGCAGGTCTGTCTCGGATATTTTGTCGAGAGAAAAAACAAGAAATGGATTTCGGTCAGCGCTAGGTCTTGGTATGGCCTGACAGGGTATGCCTCTCTTAATAAGATACTCTGCCAACAAGGTCAAAAAGCCTCCTTCATTGGATAGATGCGAGTCTTGACACACCCCCAACATATTGGGGGAAGGTTCTCCAATATGTTGTTTTATGCCTTGAATCGTACCCCCTTTCTCCGAAAAGTCCTTAGCAAGCCATGTATTTTTAGGATCAACAAGTGCGCCGAGAAGGAATGGCTCATTTTTTAGCCGTTCGTCAGGAGGCCCTGATCTTTGAACGCGGCGTAATTCCGGAGAGGCAGCGTTGCTCCATTCCTTAAGCATGAGAAGAAGCATGTTGCGCTTCCTTTGTTCTCCGTTTTGCGTTTGCTCTGTCATCATTATTCCGTATAAAAAATTGTATAACCGTTTGCTTGGGGGGCGCTTTGAAAAAGAGATCTGTATTCATCAGCGATTTTTGTTCTCGTGCCCCGTTCAGCGCCGCACCTTATACACCAAGAGCAAGAGTCTCAAAGAATATCTATGGTTAATAACGCGCTGTCTTTTCAAGGCTTGGAGTTTTGCATAGGCGGAATCGTTGTTTTTGTGCCTTTGGGGGTTAGATTTATCTGAAATCCGGCTTGCGCTGGAATGGCGATGTCGTTTAACTGGTTTGGCGTCCTTGATCGTGGGCTGGACTATTTCTTCCTTTTCAGAACTTTGTTTTTTCATGTCTCCTCCTAAACCTTATCGTTCTATTCCCATCCGCGAGTGCGGGGAGCCGATGGTGGCGCTTGCGCGGGAGCTTTTTGCGTTGATCGAGCCGCATCCTTATGTTGCGCTGGGGGCTCCTTACGGCGGTGCGTCGCCGTGGATGCTGCGGCGGTCGGTGGCAGAGTCTTTGCGAAAGGCGCAAGCGGCGCTGCAAAGCATCAAGCACGGCTGGAAGATTCTTTTGACCGACGCCTATCGCCCCAATGCCGTTCAGGCGTTTATGGTCGAGCGCGAATTCGCGGCGCAGGCGGTGGCGGCGGGGATGAATCCTCATGCGCTTTCTGCGTCCGACCGCGAGGCCTTGGGCGCAAAAGTTTTCCGCGCATGGGGTGTCCCCAGCGACGACCCTGCCACGCCGCCGCCGCACAGCACGGGAGCGGTATTCGATTGCACGTTGATTGACGAGACGGGGCGCGAGGTCGATATGGGCTCCGCCGTAGACGAAAATTCAGACAAGTTGATGCCGGATTATTTTGTCCATGCCGTCGATGAAGCAGGAAAACAGGCGCACGCGCATCGCGTTTTGTTGAACGATGTCATGTGCGCTCAAGGTTTGATCCGCAATCCTGCCGAATGGTGGCATTTCTCGCGCGGCGATCAACTCGCCGTTTGGGTTGAACGGGGAAACCATCCGCAGGCTTTCGCCATATACGGACGGGCGGTTCAGCCTGCCTAGTTAGGATGTGCGCGAAGACAAAGGCTGCGGGGCGTTGAGGGAATAGGGGTCGAAGGCTTTGCTGATAACGCGCAGCGCCATCCGATAGTGCGTCGTCAGGCGTAACGTGGTGCCGTCGAGCCCGATAAGTCCAGCATCTTCATAGGGCTTAAGCCTTTCAAAATCTGCGGCAAGATTCTCAATCGGGAAGGCGTGGCGTTGGCAAATCGTTGCGACATCGCAAGTCGTCGTGCCCATCAGTTGCTCGATAATCGCACGGCGCAGGCGGTCTTCGGAAGACAAAAGGAATCCGCGCCGCGTGGGGAGTTTGCCCAAGGCGATAAGGTCTTGATAGGCGCGTTCGTCATGTTCGCTTTGGAAATAGCCGTCTTTTGTCTGGCTGATCGAAGAACAGCCAAGGCCAATAAGCGTTGTCGAGTCGTCGTCGGTGTAGCCTTGGAAACTGCGATGCAGGCGGCCTTCGTTCAGTGCCTGCGTCAGCGTGTCGCCTTCTTGGGCAAAATGATCGATGCCGATGGCGCGATAGCGGTTGGCGGTCAGAACCTCTCGTGCGGCGCTATCCAGTGCCAGCCTTTCGTGAAGGTCGGGCAGGCCGTGTTCTTCCAAGGCGAGTTGGTGCTTCTTGATCTGCGGCACATGGGCATAGGAAAAGAGTGCGACACGGTCGGGGCTTAGCGTGCAAACTTGGTGCGCTGTCGCGGCGATTGTTTCGGGTGTCTGCTTAGGCAGCCCGTACATAAGGTCGATATTGATTCGGGTGATGCCGGCATCCCGCATCTGGGCGCAGAGCTCCGCCACCCTTTCAAAGGGTTGGTGGCGGTGAACGATGGCTTGCACTTCGGGATTAAAGTCTTGTGCTCCGAGGCTGACGCGGGTCACGCCGCAGTCGGCCAGAATCTTGGCCTGATCTGCCCCCGCCACGCGTGGGTCCAGCTCCATCGCAATTTCGCGGGCGGAGCTAAGATCGAAATGTTCCCCAAGGCAGGCGAACAGGTCGCGCATATCTTGCGCCCCCAGCAGATTGGGCGTGCCCCCGCCAAAGTGTAAAAAGTTAATGCGGCGTTTTCCCGTCAAGGTAGCAACCTTGGCGATCTCGCGTTTCAGGGAATCGAGGTATTCCTGGACACGGTCGACCCGTTGGGTCACCTGCGTGTTGCAGCCGCAATAAAGGCATAAGGAGCGACAGAAGGGGATGTGGACATAAAGAGAAACATGATCTTTTTCCGACAACCCATTCAAAGATAAGGCATAATCTTTTTCTCCGATTTGCGCGGTAAAAAAAGGCGCGGGTGGGTAGCTTGTATAGCGCGGTGCAGCTTGCCCCAACCACAGGTCAAAATTTTCGGCGTTCGGATTTGTTTTGAGCTTCATAGCCAATCTCTGTAACATAGGCGAACATCATACGCGCTTGAGACAAATCAAGCGTATCGCCTACGTCCCTATGCGCTTTTTGTGGGGGAAGATTCGGCGATTAGCCTAGCGAACAGGGCCGCGGATCAAGAGGGATGGCGATGCAGTATAGTCAGTCAGTCACGTTGAATTTGGGCAAAGACGTCGCCGCACTTCCTATTTTTCAGGGCGTGGAGCCGGATGTCCTGCGCGAGCTGATGGTTTCGGCGCATGCGGCGCAGTATCAAAAAGGCACGATCTTTCTGCCGCAAGGTGCGCCGGTTCCGCGCTTCTATGTCATGCTGGAAGGCTGGTGCGGCGCCAGCAAAGGCAACGCGGAAGGGCAAGAATCCATTTTGCAGATTTTCCGTCGCGGCGATTTCCTTCTGGAATCCGCGCCAAGCGCCGTGGTCGATATTAGCCCGATGAATCTGCAAGCGTTGACTCAAGTTCAGCTTTTAACGCTTTCGCCGACGGCGGTACGCTTTGCGTTGGAACGCTCTAAAACTTTCACGACCACTATGCTGGAAGCCTCCGTGCGCCGTTGCCAGGAATTGCGCGATCATGTCGAACAACTGGCCTTGCATAACGCCGAGCGGCGCGTGGGGCGATTTTTGCTGCAGATGCGCTTCAACACAAGCCCCGATGGAAAAGATATCGTGTTGCCCTTTGATAAGGCTCTGATCGCCTCCTATCTGGGCATCAAGCCGGAGACTCTCTCGCGTACGTTTCAGACTTTCCGCGAGCGGGGCTTTATCATCGAACGCAGCCATCTTACCGTCCCGTCCCGTTATGCTTTGTGCGAATATTGCGATACGATCACGATGCGCTCGTGCCCCTTTGCCCACACGGGCGACTGCATGATCGCCGCCAGCAACATTGAAGTTGCGGTCTAGCCGTGCGGGGAATAAAAAACTTCTTTTCTCGAGAAAGTGGCGGACTTAATCTCATGAAACCTAATCGTTATTTCGTGCGCGGGCGTCGACTATTAGTTATGGCGTTGGTACTGGCTTCCTTGCAAGGATGCTCGTCTGTACCGTTAAACGACGCCGATGCCTCGGCTGTCGCCGTATCGATGCGGCGGCGCGAGATAACGGCGGGTTCGTTCCGGCTGACAACCTATTCCCGTATCCGCGACACCAATAAGCCCGTTACGATTTATATCGAGGGCGATGTTCGCGGGTGGTTGCCTTCGGCCGATCCGGGCATCGACGCGACGCCGGACGATTCTATGGGCTTGCGGCTTGCGGCGCTCGATCCTTCGACCAATGTCGTTTTTATCTCCCATCCTTGCCAGTTCGGCATCGGCGATCCGGCGTGCTTTGACGAGTTCTGGGAAAAAGGGGCTTTGGCGCAGCAGGTTTTTGCCAGCATCAATCGCGCCGTCGATCATGTCGCCATCGTTTTTGCGCATCCGCAGCTGAATCTTGTCGGTTATTCCGGGGGCGGCGCGGTTGCCGCCGTGCTGGCCTCGCGCAGGCGCGATGTCGTTAGTTTGCGCACGATTGCGGGAAATCTTGATCCCGATGGCAACGGGCGCGCCCATGCTTCCGATCCGCAGAATGATTTTATCGATCCTATGGAAATCGCGTCTCGACTCGCTTTATTGCCGCAGGAACATTTTGTGGGGGACAAGGACGTTTTTGTGCCTCCCTTTCTGACCGAGAATTTTGTCAAGGCGATCGGCGTCAGTTATTGCGTTAAGGTCACGCATGTCCCTTACGCCACGCATCAAACGGGGTGGCAAGAGGTGTGGGCAAGCCGTGCGACAAAAACGCCTATCTGTGAAGCGTTGTCCCGCTAACAAAGGAGGCCACAATGACCGACGGAATTACTCAGGCGACGATTGCGGAAAATGGGGCAAGCCCCTATGCCGTGTCGATTACGGTCTCAGGGCATGCGTTAAGCGGCGACGAACCGATTTCTTTTGGCGGCGGGGATACAGGGCCTGCGCCTTATGATCTTCTGACGGCGTCTTTAGGCGAATGTACGGCGATGACGGTTCGCTGGTACGCCAAGCAGCAAAACTGGCCGCTGGACAAAGTCGATGTTGTCATTACGCACCGCAAGGAATGCGTCGAAGGCAGCCCAAAGAAGACGGATGTTTTTGAAAAAAGCATCACGTTGCACGGCAGCGCGCTTTCCGACGAACAACGCCGGAAATTGATCGAGGTCTCTGCCAAATGCCCCATCCAGCGCACGCTGGAAGGCGCGCCAGTTATTAAGACGGTATAAAGCCGGAGCTTGCGAGGACAAAGCCGAGGTTACGCAGGCGGTTCAGTCCGGCTTCGGTCGGAGGCTCGTTGCCGTCGTTAATGAACGACCAGTCGGCCTGGTCGAAGGACATGTCGGCGTAAATCGTAAAACCTGCATTGACACCTTTGTTCTTCAAATATGTTTGTATGGCGAAGTCCGAGACGCCCTTCCAGAAATAGAGGCGGCGAAACCAAGCCGGAGTCAGCCTATCGGCGTGGATTATGTGGTTGATCACAATAGAGGGGTCATAATAAAGTTTCCAACCCATAATATCCATCACCAGGTCGACGGCATGACTCGCCGACAGAAGAGTATTGCCCTGATGCCCCAACGAGGCCGGGAAATTTCCTGCGGCCTCTAACGCCTCGCGGCGATAACAGCTGTTACCTTCCAACAGGCCTTCGTTCATATAACGCGGCTGATCGCCGAACCCGCTGCTTGCCGACAACATAGGGAGCATGCTGTCGGTCAACCAGTTCGGACGGGGTGCGCTCCAAACAGGAATAATGTCGCCACCAATTTTACCAACCTTGGCTTCTTGCGCAGAGAACGTGTTTAAAAAACGTTCCAGCCAATCGGGCGGCATCGTAGCATCGTCGTCGCCCTGCGCGATTAACGATGCTTTGGTGTTGCGTACACCTGCGTTGCGCGCATGCGCCACGCCCCGCCTGGGCTCGTCGATCATAAAGACGCGATGTTTCGGGTAGTGGGTGTTAATCAAGGACAGAACTTTCTCTGTCATCTCGATTGAGCCGTTGTTGACGACGCAGACCTCGAAACGAGCCGGATCTAGCGTTTGCTCGCATAGGCTTGCAAGGCAGTGCCCAAGAAGAGCGGGGCGATTTTGGGTGGGGACGACGACGCTGATATCGACCATAAGGATAGCCTCCTAACTTTCTATCGGGATTATGCCGCTTAAGGCGAGGACGAAACCGAGATCGTGAAACCGGATCATGCTATCCTCCATATTATCCGTCGTTTCTTGCTCGATAAAAGCCCAGGCTTCTTTCTTCAAGGGCAAATTAAGAGATTTGTCGGCGTCGACTGGCAGGCCGTGTTTGGCTTTGTACCGCCTGACTGCCACGCAAGAGACACCCTGCCAGAAATAACGGTGACGAAACCATAATGGCCTTAAACGATCCGCATGTATAAAGTGGCGCAAAACGATCTCAGGGTCGAAAAAAAGGCGTCCGCCGTTTTTCCTAATGCGATGTTCAAGACACGTGCCCTCGCCCGACAAAAGGTAGGTTCCTGATCGTCCTAACTGTTCAGAAAAATTGTCGGCGTATTCTAGCGCGGCGCGGCGGTAGCAGCAATTGCCTTCCATTCCCCAATCATCCTCGCGCAAAAAGCGCGGCTCCGACCCTAACGTCGTTTTAGCGGAAAGAGGCGGCAGCATATCTTCCGTAACCCAAGCTGGTCTGGGGCTTTCCCAAACGGGTTCGATTTCTCCGCTTATTCCGGCGACATCCTCGCCAAATTCAGCAAAGCGAACGATAAATCTTTCCAGCCAGTCGGGATAGACGGTTCCATCGTCGTCAATATGAGCAACCAGTGGCGCTTGCGTTGCTCGTAAGCCGCGATTACGGGCGCGGGATACGCCCGCGATCGGCTCCTCGACCATGAGTATCCGATGTGATGGATGGAGTGCCGCAATTTCTTCCACAACATCCGGTGTGTTGTCGGTGCAGGCATTGGCGACGACGCAAATTTCAAAACGAGACGGATCAATCGATTGTTTGCAGAGGCTAACAAGACATAGTTCCAAAAATGCCGCACGATTATGTGTGGGAATAACGACAGAGATCTCGGTCATCTGGCAGATACCTCCTGCTCTATAGGGATGATGCCACTCAAGGCAAGAACAAAGCCAAGATCGTGAAATTGAGATATGCTGGTTTCAATAGCGTCCGTCGTATCTTTTTCAATAAAGCCCCAGTCTTCCTTTTCCAGAGGAAGGCGAAGGAATTTCTCCTTTTCCGTTGGCAAACCGTGTTTGGCTTTGTACCGTTGAACCGCCACGCAAGAGATGCCCTGCCAGAAATAACGCTGACGAAACCATAAAGGCTGTAAACGATCGGCGTGGATAAAGTGGCGTAAAATGATCTTGGGGTCAAAAAAAAGGCGGCCGCCGTTTTTCCTGATGTTGTGTTCAAGGCACCCCTCGCCGGATAACAAACAAGCGCCTGCACGACCTAAGTTTTCGGAAAAATTACCCGCTTGCTCCAACGCTGCACGTCGATAGCAGCAATTACCCTCCATGGCCCAATCATCTTCGCTCAAAAAGCGCGGCTCCGCCCCCATCATCGTTTTGGCCGATAAAGGAGGAAGCATGTCTTCCACAAGCCATGCCGGTCTGGGGCTTTCCCAAACTGGCTCGATTTCTCCGCTTACGGCAGCGAGGGTGGAGCCAAATTCGGTGAAGCGGGCTATAAACCTTTCCAGCCAGTCCGGATAGACGGTTCCGTCGTCGTCGATATGGGCAACTAACGGCGCTTGTGTCGATCGTAATCCGCAATTACGGGCGCGGGACAGACCCGGGACAGGTTCCTCGATCATAAATACGCGATGAGCGGGATACAGAGTCGCTATTTTCCGCACAACTTCCGGCGTGGTGTCTATGCAGGCATTGGCGACGACGCAGATTTCAAAGCGCGACGGGGCAAGCGTTTGTTCGCACAGGCTGATAAGGCACGACTCCAAAAACGCGGCGCGGTTATGGGTCGCTAGGTTAACGCTGATTTCAATCATGCGGCAAAAAAGGGGAGAGGGCGAAAGAAAAGAGCCTCCGACCCTAACAGAGCCACCAGCCCAAAGCAACTCCACGAAACCGCAGTCAATTATACATTGTCGATAGGGAAAATCCCCGTCAAAGCGAGAGTGAAGCCGAGGCAGTAAAAAAGGAACATACTTTCTTCCAACGCGTCCGGCGTGTCGTTCCTAATAAAATCCCAGTTCTCAGGCTTTAACGGCAAAGTAAGGAAAAACTCCTTCGTCACTGGAAGATTGTGTCTAATTTGATAGAACCGGATAGCCGCGCTGGACACGCCCTGCCAAAAAAGGCGGCGTCGAAGCCACAACGGGCGCACCCTGTCCGCGTGAATATTGTGACGGAGAATGATGGCCGGATCAAAGAAGATGCGCCCCCCGTTTCCCCTGATGTAGGATTCAACAGCGTGTTCCCCTGATAAAAGACAAGAGCCGACACGTCCTAGCTCTTCAGGGAAACCGCCTGCCTGCTCGATTACAGAGCGGCGATAGCAGCTATTGCCCTCGAACGTCGATTCTCCCTCGATCAGAAAACGTGGCTCCGAACCCAATCCTGTGGCCGCCGACAAAAAAAGTTCCATGCGCGACGTTACCCATTCCGGCTTGGCGCCTGCCCAAATCGGTTCAACCTCGCCGCCGATGACGGCGACACTAGAATCAAAGGCGTCAAAACGGGCGATAAATTTTTCGAGCCAATCAGGATAAACAATTTCATCATCATCGACCATTGCAATCAGCGGCGCCCTCGTTGCGCTCAGTCCTCGATTGCGCGCACGCGAAACCCCAGGAATTGGTTCGCATACCATAAAGATTCGATGATAGGGATAAAGCGCTGCGATTTTTTGCACAACTTCGGGCGTCGAGTCGGTGCAGGCGTTGGCAACCACGCAAATTTCATAGCGCGACGGGGCAAGCGTTTGTTCGCACAGGCCGATAAGGCATGGCTCCAGAAACGCGGCGCGATTATGGGTCGCAAGGTTAACGCTGATTTCAATCATAGGGCAGAGGCGGAGCACGGCGGGACATGACGCCGACCCTATCAGAGGCAGGGAACCAAGGCAATGTGTCGCCCCTGGCCCACTTCTCCTAATGCTTCACAACATCTCCCGCACCGCTTTTCGCCTTATCGGCGGCGATGGCTTCGGCCTCAATGTTTTCGTCCCATTCGATCGGAACGACGGGGCGCACAAGAGCGTGTTTCAGCACTTCGTCGACGGTGTTCATCAAAAGGATGCTCATGCCCTTTTTCACGTTGTCAGGAATTTCGCTGAGGTCTTTTTCGTTTTCCTTGGGGATTAGCACAGTGGTGATGCCGCCGCGCAGCGCTGCCAAAAGTTTTTCCTTTAACCCGCCGATGGGTAACACGCGTCCGCGCAGCGTGATTTCGCCCGTCATCGCCACGTCCTTGCGCACAGGAATGCCGGTCAAAACGGAAACAATAGACGTAACCATGGCGACGCCCGCGCTCGGCCCGTCTTTGGGGGTCGCGCCTTCGGGAACATGGACATGGATATCGCGTTTGTCGAGTGATGTCGGCTTCAGCCCGAAAGCAATAGCGCGGGCTTTGACGTAGCTTTCCGCTGCTTGCACGGATTCCTTCATCACCTCGCCCAGTTTGCCGGTCGTCGTAACCTTGCCTTTGCCGGGCATGCCGACGGCTTCGATGGACAGCAATTCGCCGCCGACTTCCGTCCAAGCCAAACCCGTCGTGACGCCGACCAAATCTTCCGGCTCGACTTCGCCATAGCGGAAACGCTTCACGCCTGAATATTTTTCCAGATTACGGCGCGTGATATGCATCGACTTGGTCTTGCCCGACACGATTTCCTTCAGCGATTTACGGGCGAGATTGGCGATTTCGCGTTCAAGGCTACGTACGCCTGCTTCCCGCGTGTAATAACGGATCAGGTCGCGCAAAGCGTCTTCCGACATGGAAAACTCGCCCTTTTTAAACCCGTGGTCCTTTTGAATTTTGGGAAAAAGATGGCGCGTGGCGATTTCAATCTTTTCGTCTTCGGTATAACCTGACAGACGAATGATCTCCATGCGATCCAAAAGCGGCTGTGGCATTTTCAGCGTGTTGGCAGTGCAGACGAACATGACGTCGGACAAGTCATAATCGACTTCCAGATAATGATCGCTAAACGTGTTGTTCTGTTCGGGGTCAAGCACTTCCAGCAAGGCGGCGGAAGGATCGCCGCGCCAATCCGCGCCCAGTTTGTCGATTTCGTCGAGCAGGAACAGCGGATTGGAGGATTTGCCCTTCTTCATTCCCTGTACGATCTTGCCCGGCATGGATCCGATATAAGTGCGGCGATGCCCACGAATTTCGGATTCGTCGCGCACGCCGCCCAATGACATACGCACGAAGTTGCGCCCCGTCGCACGGGCGATGGATTTGCCCAGCGAAGTTTTGCCGACGCCGGGAGGGCCTACGAGGCACAAAATCGGTCCCTTAATCTTGCTTTGGCGATGTTGCACGGCAAGGTATTCAAGAATACGTTCCTTGACCTTGTCCAAGCCGAAATGGTCTTCGTTGAGAATCTTTTCTGCGGCCTTCAAATCGCGGCGCACGCGGGTGCGTTCCTGCCACGGAATGCCGACGATCCAGTCCAGATAATTGCGCACGACGGTGGCTTCCGCCGACATCGGACTCATGCTTTTCAGCTTCTTGATCTCGGCGTCGACTTTTTCGCGGGCTTCTTTGGTCAGCTTTTTGGCGGCGATGCGTTTTTGATAATCGTCAGCTTCGTTCTTGCCGTCTTCGCTTTCGCCCAATTCTTTCTGAATCGCCTTCATCTGCTCGTTCAGATAATAATCGCGCTGGGTCTTCTCCATCTGCTTTTTGACGCGGGTGCGGATTTTCTTTTCCACCTGCAAAACGTCAATCTCGCCTTCCATAAAGCCGAAAATGCGCTCCAGCCTTTGGTTGACTGACGCGGCTTCCAGCAAAGCCTGTTTGTCCGAGATTTTTAACGCCAGATGCGCGGCAATCGTGTCGGCAAGCTTGGCGGGGTCGTCGATCTGGTTGACCGTGACCAAGACTTCAGGCGTAATTTTTTTGTTTAAACGGATATATTGGTCGAATTGGCCAACCACGGCACGGGCGATGGCGTCCAATTCGCCCCTGTCTCCGGCGAATTCATCGATGGGTTCGGCGAAGGCCTGAAAGAAATCTGGGTTTTGCGTGAATTGTGTAACCTTGGCGCGGTGTGTGCCTTCGACCAAAACTTTGACTGTTCCGTCAGGAAGCTTCAAAAGCTGCAATACGGTGCCGACAGTGCCAATGGTGTAAAGATCCTCGCGCGTTGGATCTTCCTGCGAAGACGCTTTTTGCGTCAGCATCAGGATATGCTTGTCGTCTTGCATCACGTCTTCCAGCGCGCGCACGGATTTCTCGCGCCCGACGAACAAGGGCACAACCATATGCGGAAATACGACGATGTCGCGCAACGGAAGAATAGGGTATAAAGCGCCGCCCGCAGGTTGCGTTTCCATGCAAAATCCTTTCAAGTCCTCTTATTCGAGGAACAGATATGGTGTGTAAGCTGACCATATCAAGGAGGCAAAAACAAGGATTCGACGGGGATTGTGGATATCTCGCTAGTGGAAGGACCGATGGTGTGAGCTCCATCCGAACAAGACAGGAATAAGCCACCGATTTTGCTAGAGAAACAAGCGATTTTCCATATAAGGATGCCTGTACGGTTGAACTACTTCACCCTGTCTCGCGGCAAAGCTGTCTGTGTCTGAAATGTTAAAAAACATGGCCCATCGTCAAGGGTTAACCACATGGATGTAGGGACCGGCTCGACGGAGGGTGGTTCAATCTGGCGTGATGAGGCGCAAGTTCTTCTAAAATTTCCTGTATAGGCATAATTTCAACGCCCATCGGCGTGTGGACTTGTTTTCGTTGTTGAATGCTTTGTGGGGGCATTGAAAATCCTCCAGAATACCGGTAATTAGCGTTCGTCGTTTCGGAAGCGATGATCACTCGATAGCCAAGGGCGCAAAAATCGCGGGCACTTGCGCTTACACAAGCAACATCTACTGCATCAGACGTGTTTTCGTAGGCTTCAAAAACGCCGCTCAAGATAAGTATTTCCGGGGATTCTCGGCTAATATATTCAAACAGCCTCGGGTGGTGCCGGGCCGAGACGGTCGATTTTATTGCGATCCGGCTATCCTCGGGGATGGGGATAGCCATTTTACGCGTAACGGCGTTCGGGTAATAACCGCCATTGCCAAGCGAAGATTCGACTTCCTTCAGCGAACCAAAGGGGGGTGAGCCTGTTTTGAAGAAACCAACAATGATAGTCGGGACATTGCGGGGACGCAGTCCTTCTGTGAGGGCAACGCTGCCCGACACAACACGATCAAAATCGTTGCCCAAAAAAAATTTTTTTGATTTATGGGAAAGATCAATAGATAAATGAAGCGCCCTTAACATCATTAACCATAATGTATATATTATAAATAAGCCGTCCCGAAATTGCCCTTCATTTTATCACTTATCTGGTTGAGAGTAAATTGTTGCATAATCCTCTTTCCGAAACTCAAGCATTTTGATCTTTCCTATTCTTGTTGGCGCAGTTGGCCCCCTCACCTTCCAAACACATGCCTTCTGGAAGCAAAGAAGTTAAAAAACATGCTCACGCCGGTGCCTGCCAAAAGACCAATAATAGGGTAGTCGTAGACGAAGGGGATTGTGCTGACCAACAGGCTATAGGTTCCACGATTGAAGATCAGTCCCACGGCGCAGACGGCGGCGAATTTGGCGAGCTGTCGGGCGGCGGGCATCGGCGGCGCGTCGCTGAAAGTAAAGCGGCGATTGCCGATCCATGTTGCCGTCACGGCAAAGGGAAACGAAAAGAATCCCGCCGCGACGCGCCCCAGACCCAGCGCCCCGATGCCGATATAAAGCATGGCGCTATCAACGACAAAGCCGACGCCGCCAACAATGCCAAATTTGAAAAACTGCAGCGCGGTTTCGCGCCAATCGTTCCAAGAGCTTTTATGCGCGGTCATCATGCGGCGCTATCGGTCGTTTGCGGGGCGGGGATGTTCAGATAGCGCATGCGCTTCATCTCCCTCCGCCCACGCGTGACGGTGTCGAGGATCAGTCCGCAAGTCAGACACAGGAACGCTACGATCATCAGGCCCATCGACAACACCGCCGTTGGCAAGCGCGGCACCAAGCCCGTTTCCATATAGCCAACGAAGATCGGAATAATAAGCGCGGTCGAGATGATAACGAAGAACAGCGCAAGCAGCGAGAAGAACTGCATCGGCCTTTCTTCCTTCACCAAAACGATGATCGTCCACAAAATGCGGAATCCGTCCTTGAATGTACTAAGTTTGCTAATGGAACCTTCGGGACGGTCTTTATAGGGCGTGGCGATTTCAAGAATCGGCATCCGCAGTTCCAGCGCGTGAACCGTCAATTCTGTTTCGGTCTCGAATCCCGCGGAAAGAGCGGGAAAGCTTTTAACATAACGCCGCGACATCACGCGATAGCCCGACAGCATATCGGAAAAACGGCTGCCAAAAATCCACGACACCATGCTGGTTAAAAGCCAATTGCCAAAGCGATGCCCCGGGCGATAGGCTTTTTCAATATCGGTAACGCGTACGCCATTGACCATATCGAGCGAATCGCGGCGCAAGGCTTCGATCATTTTCGGGGCCGAGGCGGCGTCATAGGTCGCGTCGCCATCCACCATTACATAAATATCGGCTTCGACATCGGCGAACATCCGGCGCACGACATTGCCTTTTCCCTGCAACGGTTCGCTGCGGACAATGGCGCCAGCCTGTTTGGCGACTTCGATCGTACGGTCGCGCGAATTGTTGTCGTAAACATAAATATCCGCATCTGGCAGAGTTTTGAGGAAATCGGCGACGACTTTGGCGACCGCTGCTTCTTCGTTATAGCAAGGGATCAAGACGGCGGTTCTGGTCATGAAGCACTCATTCCTTAGAGACAATGGGGCACAGGCTCACCTGCTTATCATCAAAAAGCCTGTCCGTCACGTTCAGGCATTTTTGTGAGGCTAATTTAAGGCCAAAAAAGGCTAACGCGTCGTCGGCAACCTGATGCTGCCACAGGGGGATCAGCATCATAAACCTGCCTCCTGCGGCGCGGTGGGCGTCGATGCGTTCATGTAGCAAGCGGTTGATGCCCTTGTCCTGCTCGGGGCTTGAAAAGTTGCTTTGGATGCGCGTGAACGAAACTTCCGGCGGAAATTCAGGAATCAGGTGGGAATAGGGTTCCATACCCGCCATCAGAATCATCAGGTGCGAAGTATCGCCCAAATCGGGAATCCGCGCTTCGACAAAGCGGTCAAGCCAAGCCTCGCGCCGATGCCAATTGCCCGGTTGGATCGAGGCGGAAATGACCGCAAGAATAAATGCCGTCACCAAAGCCCGCGTCGATAGTTTCAAAGGGAGCATGCCGACCGCGAAAACGATCAAAAGCGGCGCGATCATTTCCAGTGTCACGGCGTAGCGATAGATTGAGAATAGTGTTAGCCACACGCCATAGGCCAGCGAAAAGCTGACCAGCAGATACCTCGCCGCATAAGGCGCGGCGACCGCGTCGGGAGCCGCCCTATTGCGTCCGAAAAACATGCGCAAGATCAGAGCCACGGGCAACAGAACATAAAGGATAGGCAAACGCCAATCGCGCCATTCGATCTCGCCGACCCGATAGGGGCTATGGGCGAATAGGAAGGGCATCAACAGGAGGTCGCTCCAGCTGTGCGGGGCGAATTGGGTGTCGCGGGCGCTAACGGGCGGCGCGAGGGGCGAATGGAAAAGATCGTTGAAATAGGGGAAAAGGGGGCTGCCGAAATGGCTTTGCAGAAAAGTCGCCCAATGCCCCAGCGTCACCGCGCATCCCGACAGAACGCCAAGGCCGAAGGCAAAACTTAGCATGACGCCGCGCCTCCACCCTCCGCCGGTGAACAGCAAGCCGCCGCACAATCCGACGGCGTAAATGACGGCGGGTAGTTTCAATCCCATCATCATGCCCGCAGGAATGCCAAAGGCCAAAGCCAAGCCGAACGCCCTTGGCGCGATGTCGAGCGAAAGACGTTCCAAGTGGCGCACGATCAGCGCGGCGGAAAGAAGCGCACCTAGGCTTGTAACGTTGTCGCCAAAGGTCGTGCCGATTTGCGCGATGCCTCCGCCGCCCAACATGCCCAGTGCAGCCAAAGCGGCGCAAACGATAATTTTGTGGCGCGGGTTCGGCACGATCAATACAGCATGCGCGATAAGGAAAAGAAGGACGAAATTCAATCCCTGCACCAGCCCCAGCGCAAACCCCGCCACGCGCGCGGAAGCATGCGTCGCCAAAGTGAAGAACGGAACGTCCATCAACGGGTTGTAGAAATAGGGCGTTTGCGAAGGCAACAAATCCTGCGCATAGCGGTTGTTCAGAAATGCATAAGCGTTATAGAAATGATAGTTACGCAAATCCCAATTGGCATCCTGCCCCAACGCCAGCGCCAAAAGCCCAAAGGCCACGGGCGCCACAAACAAAATTGCCAAAGCTAGCGACCGTGCTCGATGTCCCTTGGGAGGAAGAAAGTGGGGGGGGTGAATAAGGAACATGGCGGCCTTTATCCTGCGTCAATACGTAACCCGCCGCACCGCAGGAAAGAGAATCATCCGCAAGGGTGGGAGATTAAAATAAGGGGGTGTCGAAAGAGCGTGCGATGCCCTTTCTACCTTCCTCCACCGGAAAGAGGGATAACGACTCCCTGATGCGAAGACGCTGGTGCGGGCGCAGGGGCGGCTTCGATCGTCGAAGGCGATGTGTCAAACGAAGACGGGGCTTCGGGCGCGGTCACATCCTGATCGACCGTCGATTGCACGGAGGCGCGGGGCGCTGCTGTGGGAACCGCCGTCGAGCCGTAAATAGGCGCTGTCGTGATGAAGTTGCCCATATGCGCTTGAATGCCGGAGTCGAGGTTTTCTCCCAAATCCTTCATCAGGCCGTTCAGCATCGTGTAATAGGCGTCCTGTTTTTCCATGGCGGTCGGATTTTCCGGCAAGGTCAAAACGCGGGAAGCCGAGGCATCCGTCACCGCAAAGCCGGTAGAGCCGGAAGCTTCGATAGAAACATCGGCATGGCCCATATATTTCAAACCCTGCTGGCGCGTGAACCAGCTGTCAAAGCCGTCCTTGACCGCCAAAGGTTGGGCGGTCAGAGACGCGTCCTTGATAACGATAATGGCTTGTCCGTTTTGCCCAACGGCCTGCAAGCGGTCGCCCGCCCATTGCTTGATCGCCTCGGCAATCGTTGGGGTAAAGTGATTGGTGCTGTAGGGCGAGTTGGGTGGCTGTATGCCGCTGCGATCCGCCAGATTAACTGCGCGTACATTCAGCGCGATTTTCGGCGGCAAGACATGACTGACGGGGAGCGGGGGCGCTTGTTCGTAGGAACAGGCGGTAAGCGCGAGCATCATGCCGAAGGCGGCGGTCAGTTTTTTCATGACGGAACTCCACAAGCTGAATCGTTCCCGCAGGGTAGAACAGAACGCGACGGTATTAAATAGGGTTTTTGGGCTTTGCCGACATTTCCAAAATACGTCGACAAGCTTCCCCGCGCCCTTATCCCTCTACGCGAGGAAGGCCCCTATTACCCTAGGCTTCTGATCATCGCGTCGTGGTCGATTTCGGGCTGTTCATCTTGTTGACTGCTGGGCGTGTGAATGAAGCCGTCGTCGGCGCTTGGCTTAGGCGCTTTGGGTTGCGGCCCGCGTTCACGGATCACGCGGCGCTCTGCGCGTTTGGCAGCGGCTTCCAAATCGGCCTGTTTGCACAGTCCCAGCAAGACAGGATTTTGCGGCTTGATGTTCGAGGTGTTCCAGTGTGAACGGTCGCGCACCTTGGCGATTGTTTCCTTGGTCGTGCCCAGCAAGCGCGCAATTTGCGCGTCCAGCAAGTCAGGGTAATTCTTGACCAGATACGCGATCGCGTCCGGCTTTTCTCCGCGCTTGGAAACCGGCGTGTAACGCGCGCCTTTGGTGCGCATGACGGGTTGCGGCAGGTCGCTTTTTGTCATCTTGAGGCGACCGCGCGGATCGGCTTCGCAACGTTTGATTTCGTCCTGCGACAATTGACCGTTAAACACGGGGTCAAGACCGACGATGCTCACCGCGACTTCGCCGTCGGCGATAGCCTGTACTTCCAACTTGTGCAGACCGCAGAATTCCGCGATTTGGTCGAAAGTCAGCGTGGTGTTTTCAACCAGCCATACGGCGGTCGCTTTGGGCATAAGGGGCAGGGCCATCGGTCTTCTCCTAAAAACGAACAGAATCGGGCAAACAAAAAAACGTGCTCTTGCCGGACGCGACGGGGCGACCGAACGATCCGCGAGCATCTTGTGAGGATCGGTTAAAGCTTCGGATAAGGAAGCCTCAAGCGCCATTTTACCGAAATACGCGCCGGATTCCATCCTTTTATGCGCTTCCCCCGCATTTTTTAGGGTAAGGGCTTGAAAAAGAACGGGTTTGTCCCGTCTTTGCACGGCGCAAGCTTAGGATTTATGCTGTTATGGCAACGGCTCCCTGAGAATTTTCAGGGAGCCGTTGGGAATCCTATGCCTTCGTTTTTAGGATTTTTGGCAGTAAAGCAAAGCGATATAGGGGGGCATCGTGTTGTGGGCTCCGCTGCCGCCGGTATAGGTTGTGTTGGGGTTGTTGCGGTGATCCCCATTAAGCCCACTGGCGCTGCCAGTATACCACGGGCCGTCGTTATAAGTTCCGGACATGAAGAACGTCCCATCGGAAGGACTATGGGCGTGTGACGGCATTTCGGCTACGCTAAGAGTATGCGTTTCTTCGCCGCCTGTTTGGCCAGCTGAGTGGGATGTCGCTCCTGGTGCTCCCGAATTACCTGTGCCAATGATGGTTCTGCCGTTGGCCGATCCGAAGGCAACCCAGCCACTAGGGCATGAACCCAAATTAAACGCCATGACGGCACCGCTTGGTATCCCCGTTGCTCCCGTAAGCCCTTGTGGTCCTTGTGGTCCTTGAGGGCCTTGGGGACCCTGCGGGCCGGTAGCCCCTGTGGGCCCCTGAGGTCCGGGCGCAGCTGCAATGCATGAAAACCCAGCCCCTGTAAAATAAAGCATTTGGCTCGCGGGGCAAGACGGAACGGTAACCGTGCCAACATTAACGATATCGGTAACGGCTATGCAGCCAAATGATCCGTTCGAGAATTTCGTGAGGGCTTCATAGCCAGCAGGACAAGACAGGCTAGCAAGAGCATTCGCCGTATTCACCGTCGCCGATGTTATGGTCGCGCTTGAGGGGGAAGTAACGGTCACATTCGCGGCGGTCACATTGCCGGAGGACGTTAAGCTTTGGACTGTCGCATTGCCGGAGGCTGTTAGCGTTTGGACGGCCACATTGCCTGAAAAGCTTGCCGTCCCTAACGTGGTGTTGATCCATGCGGTCGGGCTTGTTTTTGTCGTGCCAAAATTGATTTTGCCAAGAGCTGTGTTTAAAGCGCCGCTGCCGCCACCAACCCACATAAAGGATGATGAGCCAGCCCCGATAGGGAGATCGGCGTTGTTTGCTGAATTGATGCCGTCCGCCCAAGAGGTGCTGGCAAGAACGCAAAGGATGCCGCACGAGATCGCAACTTTTTTGAGGTGCATGATGCTCTCCCTTAAGGGCATAATGAATCCGTGATATAAAGCGACTGTTTGGCTTAAGAAACGCTTAATAATCGACGGCTCGACGTTCATTATTCGTGGGAGAGTCTCCGTCCGTTTTGCATCGCCATCAAAACTTAACGCTCTTGCTCTCGTAATGCCGTCCCAAAAAGGCGGGCAGCTTGCCTCCCGTTTGCGTGCCGGGGAATTGGGCCATGTGATAAGACGCATCCGTCTTGGTGCGCGCGCTCCACAAAGCATCGGGATTTTGGTGATAAAAGATATCCGATGCCGCTTCCGTCCGCGCCCAATCGAGGATTGGTTTGCGATGCACGATCTTCCAGACGCCCGCCGCGCCCGAAGGACGCCGCTCAAAACGGTCGAGATTGCGTCCGCCGAGGAAGACATCCTCGCGGCCTATGGGCTTTTCGATGCGGATATGGGCTTGAAAGTAGGATTCGACCAAGGCAGTATCGCCTTCAAGCTCGATGCGAATTGTCCCAATAAGGTGGTGCGAGGAGCGAATGCCCTGCACAACGCCCATAACCCAACGTACATAGTCGCTGCCTGTACCCTGAAAAACGCCGGGACCGAGGTCGAGCGTGGCGTCGTGATGGAGGATTGAACGCAACAAATTTTCGTCTATACGGTCGATGCTGCGCGCGAAGTTGGCCAGAACTTCGGCTATTTCGCTTTTATCGAGCGCGGCTTGAACCCGAGGGTTAAGGCGTTCGCCGCCACCGGCAAGCTGTGAAACCAGACTGGGGCGCGGAAATTTCAGAAGCGACAAGGACGGGCTTTTCTTCGCCTTGGCGGGAGCATGTTTTTTGGCCGCCGGCTTTTTTTGCGTCACGGGTTTTTTAAGCGGAGCCTTTTTTTTGCGAGCCGTCATCAAGCCTCTCCTTCTGCGTTCGAACCCTCTTTACGAGCAACGGAATAATCGTCCGGTGATCGAAACGAGTAACACAGCCTCTAACTTTTTGCACGAAAAAACAGTGGGTTAGCCAAAATCAGGGCAGAAACTACCTATTTTTCGTGTTTTTGTGGCTCTTATGACAACAATCGAAGTGTTTTTAGAACGAAAAACACGCTTGGGCGGCCTTTCAGGGCTCACTCATGCAGGACGGATTCCAGCGCGGGCATCAGGGATTCTCTAACAACGGCATCAAGCAAAATGCCCCTGTGGTGCCAGCGAATGACCCCGGAAGCGTCGATGATAAAGGTTTCAGGTATACCCCTAAGCCCCCACGCGGTTCCGGCGCGACCTTCGTTGTCCATCGCGACGGCAGCGAAAGGATTCCCGTTGCGGTCGAGATAGGCGGCGACTTTATCGGCTTTGTCCTTGAATGCCACGCCGATGATCGGCAGATGCAAAGCCGCGAGAGTCATGATTTCTTCATGCTCGGCGCGGCAATCGGCGCACCAACTAGCAAAAAAGTGAATCATATAGGGGCGTCCCCGCCATGAAGCCGTCGTGAACCGTGCGCCGCCTCCTTGTAAAACAGGCAAAGCGGTCGCAGGTGCGGCATCGCCGACATACCGCGCGTATTTGACGGACTCGTTCACTTTCGGGTGGTGAACGCCGATAAGCAGAATCAGAATCAGCAGTCCGAAGATCATCAGCGCCGGGGCCGCTTTTCGTATTTCTTGATTCATTTTGTTTCCGGCGGCTCTTGCGGATGACCTGCGGCCTTCAATTCCTTGGCGATTTCGGGCGGCATGTATTTTTCGTCATGCTTGGCCAGCAAAACCGCCGCCTGAAATACGCCCGCATCGTCCATCTTGCCCTCGGCGATCACGCCTTGTTCTTCGCGGAAAAGATCGGGCGCGATGCCTTCGTAATGGACGGGAAGGGTCGTTTTCAGATCGGTAACCTTGAACGAAAGTGCGCTGCCTTGACGAAGGATGCTTCCTTTTTCGACCAAACCGCCCAAGCGAATGCCACGACCATTAATCTTTTCAGGATAAACGCCGGAGGCGATCTCCGTGGGCGTGCGGAAATAGGAAACATTCTGCCCCAAGGCCGTCACGACCAAGGCCGCCGCCGCGCCCGCGCCCAGCAAGATCAGCAACACCATAATTATTCGGGCGCTTTTGCGTGTCATGAAGCATCATCGGTGCGCGTGCGGGAAAGTTCCGCCCATTCCTTCGCGCGTTTTCTTTGCTCACGCCACGAGGAAACCGCAAGCCCGATAAGGGCAAGAGCGGCTGCGGTATAAGCCGCCAGCACATAATCGGCATGAGGAGCGTTGATCCAAGAAGGCATGGGGAAGCTTATAATCTTTTACTCAGGCTCTGAAAAGCGCGAAAAAAATGACATACAACCAGCTGAACCAGCCGTCGATTAGCATCCATAGGATAGATTTATTGACGCTATAGGACAAGATCATCGCCGCAACCGCGCCATAACCAAGGCCGAATTTTACAAAAGACGTGCCGAACGAGCTTGTCCTGCGTTTCAAGATGACAGACATAAGGGCCTCTTGATGGTTGTTTTTAGGCAGAAAATATCCCGCACTGTTGGCGCGGAGTAAAATTATAGACTGCTTGTGGGACTAAGGGCAAACAAAAGAGATTCGAGTGCAGGCAAAAATCCCTTTCTTTCTTATAGGCTTCTTTTCCCGATGGAGGAAAAAACATGCTGCACAAAGGGATGCATAAATATCCATGCAAAAACAAGAGTTGCTGCAAGGCCTATCATCACGGCAACCGCAATTTGCCATCCTTTTAATGTCACGGAAGGAGGCGGTAAAGAAGGGGTCGGCGAGGTCACTAAAAAATCATATGAATCGACAGCGTCATAGTGTGAACAGGTCGCCGTTGTGAAGTCATAGGCGTCTTCCTGAGGAATCTCTCTTTTGGGGGGCACATATAAAAAGGGTTTTCTTGCTTCGTCTTTTTCGCGCAGCAGTTTTTCGTTCTTTGTGGCTTTAGGTATAGCCGATTCCGGCATTGTCGCTTCAGGCATATTTTGCAGCCGCCGCCGCATATCCAAAAACGCGTCTCGATCCCATGCTTGACCCTTGGCTGATTTGGAAAAAAGGGTTGGTACAAGGACGGCTAGGGAAGAAAGGTCGTCCGCGCACAAGGTTCCATCCGGCAAGGTTTGCGGCGTATCGGTAATATCGCGGCGAAGAGTGTTGGGGAAAATCACACAGACGTCAGCGGGAATCCAATAAGTGACCCCGTCTGCCTTGCAATCTGTAATCAATTCGATGGCCGCCTTTTCTACTTGAGCGTAGGGGGCAATCGACGTCCACCTTTTCTTATTGGGGTGATACTGTTCAAAGTCTCCGTCGAGACCGACACGAATTTTTCCGCCCTTGACCTCTATAGCGAGGAGGCCAAATTTTTCATGCAAAACAATAAAATCAATCCGACGTTTATACGCTCTCGATCCCTGACCCGTTCTGACGCAACGGTTATAGAAAACCTCGAACGCGTCCGGCAAATTTTTCAGAGACTCATTAGGTGTCTCGTTCGCCCTTTAACTGTCTATCGTTAAGAATGCGGTCTGAAAGCCGCTGAGGATACATGATCGCCATAGCGCGTGTCCGGGTACTAAACGACCAAAATGAATGGGCATTGTAATGCGAGCCCTTACCCATAACGATAGTTTAGGGCGCAAACAATGGTTTTATTGTTGCAGACTGTGCTGCAATTTTATGCTTGATTGCGCGGTGTTTTTCCTATGATCCCGCATTCAAGACGCCTCAGCGTTTTTCGCCGAGCCTGACAGTCCGGCATAGCCTGCGCCAAAAAACTCCAGAAACGCGGCGCGTGATTTTTGTGACGGACATGGCACAATTCATGCGCCACGACATAATCGAGGATCGGCAAAGGCGCCATCATCAGCCGCCAATTCAAACGGATGATGTTATCGACGCTGCAACTGCCCCATCTTCGTTCAGGGTCTGCGACGATAAGCTTTTTATAGCGCACGCCCAATCTTTCCGCCCACAGATCCAGCCGCTTCTTAAACTTAACTTTTGCCCGCTTTTTCAGCCACAGCAGGATTTCCAGCCGGACTTCTTGTTGAAGATTGTCCTGCGACAGAGTTTCGTCCGGCACATGAACGCGCAAGACTCGCGGAGAAAGAAGGGACGAACGCGGGGCATCGCCGCCCTGCGTAATCCGCAAGGTGTAGGTGTGCCCAAGATAGGAGAAAACAGCGCCGTCGGTAAAATCGTTCTCCGGCAGCGCGTGCTTGCGGTCTGCCAGTTCTCGTGCAATCCACGCCGCGCGTTTGTGCAGAATTTTGGTGACGGAAGAAAGGCTGGCTGAAAAGGGAGCAAGAACCCGCAGACTGCCGTCGCGCTCCATTTTAAAGGCGATGGTTCGCTTACGCCGCTTCGACCGGAAAACAGAAAAGGCCACCTGCTCGCCGTCAAGGGCGAGGATGCCGGATTCCTGAAGGGGGGCGCGTTTAAACAAGGGAAGCTAACCCTTCCATATCCGGTGAAGCGCAGCAGTGCAATCTGCTTATCATAGTGGCGGTTATAATAATTGACCTGTCGCGGAATAGAAAGGCGCGTTCATTCCCTATAAAAGGGGGCTATCCTTCCGCTTCCGCTCGCAACTCGTCCAGTTCCAGCCAGCGTTCTTCGGCGATATGCAGAGATGCTTTGGCATGCGCCAGATCGCGGGTCAGCTTGTCGAACAAGGCGGCATCGCGGGTATAAAGTTCGTGATCGTTCAGTTGGTTTTCGACAAAGGCGATTTCTTTTTCCAATGCGATAATTTTATCGGGCAAGGTCTTCAGTTCATATTCTTGGATGTAAGTCAGCTTGCCGCCGCTTTTGGCGCGGGGCAGGGCGGCTTGCTCCTGTTTCTTGGCTTTGACCTTGGCGATGGCCTCCGGCTTTGTTTTGCCCGTGCGTTTGACGAGATAATCCTGATAGCCGCCGATCACGGCGTCGATCTTTCCATCGCCTTCAAAGGCCAAAATTTTGGTCACGGTCTGGTCGAGAAAATCGCGGTCGTGGCTCACGACCAGCAAAGTGCCGGTATATTTTGCCAGCATGTCTTCCAACATATCCAGCGTATCCATATCCAGATCGTTGGTCGGTTCGTCAAGGATCAACAAGCCGCCCGGATTCGCCATAATTTTCGCCAGCATCAAGCGGTTCTTCTGCCCTCCCGACAAAACGCTGACGGGATGTGCGACCATTTTGGGGTCGAACAGAAAATCCTTCAAATAACCGCAGACATGGCGCGACTTGCCCATCACCTCGATATAATCGCTGCCATTCGGGCACAAAATACGCTGCAACGAATGATCGGGGATCAAGTCTTTGCGTTTCTGGTCGAAATACGAGAAAGCCAAATCCTTGGCGACCTTCACCTTGCCCATATCGGGCTTCATCTCGCCTACCAGCATGCGCAGGAAACTCGTTTTGCCGGAGCCGTTTTTGCCGATGATGCCGATACGGTCGCCGCGCAAAATGCGCAGATTGAATTTCGACAGGATGACTTTTTCGCCCTCATCCCCGACATAGGATTTATGAACGTTATAAAATTCGGCGGCGATGCGGGAAGAGGCCTCGACCGCTTCCTCCGGCGTAAACTCGATTTTCGCCAGCATGCGGCTCAGGGCGTTTTTATCGACGCGCAACTTGTCGCGCTCGGCCTTCATCAATTCGACGCGGCGGACATTGCGCTTGCGCCGCGCCTTGACGCCACGGCTCGCCCATTCGACTTCGAGGTCGAGGACTTTCTGCCGGTTGTGCAATTCACGCTCTTCCTGCTCTAACAGCATCGTTGCCCATTCTTCAAAGAACGAGAAACCGCGTGGGCACACCTTCAATTTGCCTCGGTCGAGCCAAAAGACTTCTTCGGAAACATTCGCTAGAAACGCCTTGTCATGGCTAATGCAAACAACAGCACCCCGATAGGCTTTCAAATAGCCTTCCAGCCATTCGATAATGTCGAGGTCGAGATGGTTCGTCGGCTCGTCGAGCAGCAGAATATCCGGCTCTTCAACCAAGGCCCGTGCTAAAGCCGCACGGCGCAATTGCCCGCCCGACAGATGCGTCATTTTATCGTCCAGCGAAAGCTCCAAAGGCTCGACCACGCGTTCGATCTTGTAATCGTGGCTGCCGTCTTGGTTGTTCAACGCTTGAAAAATAAAGTCGCGTACCGTTTGTCCTTCTTGCGGGATGATTTCCTGTTGCAGATAGCCTGTTGTCGAGCCTTGCAATTGCCAGCGCAAGCCTTCGTCCAGCTCCCGCGCCCCCGTGATGATGTTCATCAACGTGGTTTTTCCCGCGCCATTCTGCCCGATCAGACAGACTTTCTCGCCGTCACGGATGTTAAAAGACAGCCCTTCAAAAAGCGTCTTTTGGCCAAAACGGATAACGCCGTCTTGAACGGTTAAAAGAAGTGTCGAGGCCATAAGTCACACCACATGCCCGACAGATTATGAACCCGACAAGGCTTTATTTCGCTGAACGCCCCGTTTCACAGGGCAGGACACTCATGCCGAAGCTTATTGTCCCGTCAGCTTATGCCACCATCCGCCCTTAGGCTTGTCCGATTCCGGATTCGTGACTTCGTAAGGCGAAGGCGGCGGGGCGGATGCGATAGGCTTGGGGGCTTGCGCATAAGACGGAGCGCGATGTTCCCGCGGCGTCGTATCGATGTCGTGAATGCTGACGGGGACCACAGGCGGCGCAGGAACGCGTTGATGTTCCTGTGCTGCAAATTCGGGGTGTCCGCCTTCGCGGTTATCGGGACGGCGTTCGCCGCGTTCGTCGTTTGGACCTCCACGGCGACCGCGACCGCCGCGACGTCCGCGGCGACGGCTGCTTTGACGGGCTCCGTCGGGACGAT
The DNA here is from genome assembly GCA_903920205.1 of uncultured Pseudomonadota bacterium. Lineage (GTDB taxonomy): Bacteria > Pseudomonadota > Alphaproteobacteria > UBA9219 > UBA9219 > CAIXLI01. Next base: position 21,820 of record CAIXLI010000175.1, on the reverse strand, counting down.
CGTCAGAACGCGGCGTGCCGGAAAATTCAGGCGTGGCGACATTACCAATGGAATCGTCAATCGTGATTTCGGGAGGAACGACATTGCCGTTGGGTTCGACAGAGGGTGTCTGTTGATCCCCGTTCGGCGCAGCATGGGGAGGGCGATTGCGTTCGCCGCGTTCACGTCCGCGACCAAAACGTCCACGACGGCGCGGGTTGCGTTCGCCTTCGGCGCGCGGCGCGGGTTGAGCGTCGTCGCTTTCCTCGGGCTGAACATAATCGCTGATAAGCGGCGTGGGCGCATCGGCCATGAGCTGATCGCTGTCGACAGCGGCGCGGCTACGGCTTTCGCCGCTTCCGGCGCGGGTGCGTTCCAAACGGCAATCAGGCGGCACCAACGTATCGTCGCTGTGTAGCAAAACTTGAACCTGATAGCGGCGTTCGATGTCGTGTAGCGCGGCGCGTTTCTGGTTCAGGATATAAAGAGCGACCTTGGTCGGCACATGCAAAACCATCTCGCCGCCGGGTTGACGAATGGCGTCTTCCTCGATCAAGCGCAAAATGGAAATGGCGGAGGAATCCACCGAACGAACCAAGCCAACCCCCGCGCAATGGGGGCAACGTTCAAAGTTGATTTCCGTCAAGCTGGGATGCAAACGCTGACGCGACAATTCCATCAAGCCGAAAGCCGACAAACGACCGATCTGCAAACGCGCACGATCGGACTTCATCGCTTCCTTCATGCGGCGTTCGACAGCGGCGTTGTTCCGCCCGTCTTCCATGTCGATATAATCGATCACGATCAAACCAGCCAAATCGCGCAAGCGCAATTGACGGGCGATTTCGTCCGCGGCTTCCAAATTGGTCTTCAGCGCGGTGCCTTCGATATGGCGTTCGCGGGTGGCGCGACCGGAATTGACGTCGATAGACACCAAAGCTTCGGTCGGGTTAATCACGATATAGCCGCCCGAGCGCAACTGAACGACCGGATTATAAAGCTGATCGATCTGCTTCTCGACGTTATAGCGGAAGAACAAAGGCACGGGGTCTTCGTACAGCCGAACCTTTGCCTGATCTTCCGGCATGATTGAACGCATAAAGTCATGCGCCAATTCATGGCCCTTGTTTCCGGCAACCAGCACTTCGGCGACATCGGCGGAATACAAATCGCGGATCGAACGCTTGATAAGGTTCGCTTCTTCATAAATCAAAGTCGGCGCGGTCGAAATCAAAGTCTGCTCGCGGATATTGTTCCACAAACGCAGCAAATGTTCCAAATCGCGTTGAATTTCTGCGGGGTCTTGCTCCATCCCTGCTGTGCGCAGGATGACCGCCATGCCTTCCGGCGTTTCCAGCTGATCGAGCATGTCTTTCATACGCTTGCGATCTTGATGGCTGGTGATCTTACGGCTGACGCCGCCGCCACGGTCGGTGTTGGGCATCAAAACGCAATAACGTCCCGCCAAGGATAGGAACGAGGTCAAAGCCGCGCCCTTATTGCCGCGTTCTTCCTTGACCACCTGAATCAGCATGATCTGGCGACGCTTAACGACTTCTTGAATCTTGTAACGAGGAGCCCTCGGATGACGCACGCGCTCAATCACTTCGTCTTCCTCGACGCCCTGTCCGCCAACAATTTCGACGGGGGCAGGAACAAAAGCGGGGTCAACAACGGCATTGCCGAAATCGGTAATCAGCCCCAAATCCGTATCCGCTTCCGCGCCAAGGCCGGAGGCATGAGGTTCGAGGGGGGCAACGGCAGGGGCTTCCGAAACCGAAGGTACGGCTTCCTGAACAACAAGCTGCTCCGCGTCAACCGCGCCAATTTCAACAGGTTCGACAGGCTCGGCAGGAGCGACAGAGGCAGCGTCTTGTTCCGGCACATGCCCGTGTTCTTCGTCATGCTCTAGGGATTCGCTCTGATAGGCACGCACTTCCTCGGCATAGGCCTCGGCGGAAATGCCGGTTTCGTCTTCAACGTCGGCGTCCGTGTCCAGATCCGCGTCTTCTTCGTCATGCGGACGGTCGGCGATGGGAATACGGAAATAATCGGGATGGATTTCGCTAAAGGGCAGAAAACCGTGGCGGTTGCCGCCATATTCAACAAACGCGGCCTGCAAAGAAGGCTCGATCCGCACAACCTTGGCAAGATAGATATTGCCTTTAAGCTGTTTTTTGCTCGCGCTCTCGAAATCGAAGTCTTCTAAGCGGCGATCATCGATAATGGCAACACGGGTTTCCTCAGGATGCGTGGCATCCACTAACATACGCTTCGTCATTTTATTCTCCCGCCGACACGTCGCCGAAAAGGTGGAAATGAACCCTTTGGCGCCAGAATCGGCAAATTGGTTGCCTGTAAGCCGAACGCCCCGGAATGGATCGTCCCGCATTTTGCGCACCCCATGCTCACCAAGAGCAAACGAGGCCGCAGTGTCAGTTTGTCCGACAGACAAGGATAACTCTATGAATTTCCTGTCTTTTGCCTCCGATGCGCAAACCATTCGCGCAAGGGGAGCCGGAAGGTTCCCCATGATAAACACAACCGCCCCCAAGAGCAACCAGCTTTTTCAAAAGGAGGGTTAGTGAAGGGGATCAGTGGGTTAGTGGCGTGATATGCTTGCGGGAGGAAGGTGAGGGGTCTCTAGCCGCGGTTTTGACAAGCAGAATCTTCTTTCTTTTATCTTTTCATTGAGAAACAGAGGTTTGTTGGGGTTGGGGTGTGAACTCTGTGGGAAACGCGGACATGCGAAAAGGCTTGGCCCTGTACAGAGCCAAGCGTTTTCCACAGAGTTCACACCGGCCTTAGCCAGCGGTCGACACAAAATGATCCGGGCGAGAGGTCATGGGTCTCTTCGCGGTCTGATCGGCATGATGCTTTAGGTTCTGCCGGCCGCAGTATGGGGTTCGGTCAGAAGAGTGGTGCCGCAATGGGGGGGGACGATGGGGGACGGAGAGATTGTTCTCTATCGCCATCAGCCCCTAAGCGCGGTCACCGCCCGTTCCGTCCCCTCGCGGAGATATCTTCCGGTTTAAGCCGGAAGGGTCGGTTTAGGCGGGTGTTGTCCCCGCCGAAGGCGTGTTGACTGGCATCGTCGTCCAGCAAAAATCTTGTTCCCTAATCCACATCCGGCACAAAATGATTGAGAGTTTGCGCGCGACGGCAATGCGGGCTTTGGAAAAGCCGTGCTTCTTGGCGAGCTTCACACCCCAGACTTTTAGGGCACACCATTTTTTAGTGCTGGCAAGAAGCGTCGTTGCTGCCTGAACTAGATGACAGCGCGTCATGATGTCGCCTCGCCTTGAGGCATTGCCCCTAATATCAGTTTCGCCGGATTGGTATTGTTGAGGCGTAAGGCCGAAGTAGGCACCAACATCGCTGGCTGTCTTGAATCGCTTCGGATCGTCGATGGCCGTGACAAACGATAGAGCGACAATCGGGCCAACCCCCGGTGCCGTCATCATACGTTTGCAAATCGGATTGGTTTTGGCCAACGCCGTAACCTGCTTGGTCAATATCGCCAGTTGCTGGCAGAGGTTGTCGTACAGATTGAGCAAGGGCGTTACCGCTGCGCCAACACCGATGCCTCGTTCGTCCGCTCGGCACAGTGTTGTGCAGACGCGTTCGCGGAAGGTCGCTGAGATGTAAGATGTTGATGTTTTGCTCCACATTACGTCCCTTTATTTTGAGGCGGGAGCAAAACAAATCAACACGTCAATTATAAGCGTAGTTAAACGCTATTTTTTTGTCTTGCTGCTCGACTTAATTATCCTCTTATGACGCTAGTCTATTGGGGTGATTCGGGCGAGTCTGGAGATAAGACGAGAGTTGAATATCTGCACCAACATGGCTGCACATGCGGAAAGCTAATGATGGTAGCTATGATGATAAGCAGGAATGTTTCTATAATTTATTCAATAAAATCAATAAGTTGTGGCGGATAGGGTGGGATTCGAACCCACGGTGGAGTTTCCCCCACGCCGGTTTTCAAGACCGGTTCCTTAAACCACTCGGACACCCATCCATTGCGCCTTCTCCCATAATTCATCCGCGCCGTAAGGTCAAACAAAACGGGGCTATCCCCATAAGGAACCCGCGCTGCCCACGGCGACAACCTCGTTGCCGCGTTCCACAACGTTGGAAAGGGGCTCCACGGTCACATCCATCGTCGTGGCGTTGGCGTGGATGATGTGGTCGGTATCGGTCATAAAGCCCACATGCGGGTCGGGAAGGAAAAAGACGATATCGCCCCGACGCCAAGCCCTGTCCCGCCAATGCGTGTGCAAGGGCTTGCCAAATGCCTCGCGCTGTTGGTCGCTGTCGCGGGGGCAGTCGATATCCGCCATTTCCAAGGCCAGTTGAATCAGCCCCGAACAATCGATGCCTTTAGGCGTCCGCCCGCCCCACAGATAGGGGGTATGCAGCAAACGTCCGGCGGTAAAAACATAATCAGATGTGTTGGCAAATTCCGTCGCCATCACATGCGCTTCATACACGAACCCGCCATTGGTCAGCTCCAAAAGCCGCTCCTGTTTGCCCGCGAGGCTAACGAAGGAACCAAGCGTCAACTCGTCGACCGGCGGCGATTTTATGTCAGGTTCAGGATAAACAAACGTCCGTAACGCCGTGATTTTGTTGGACCTCATGGCGATGGAATCTCCCAGTTCCCCCACATCGGGCAGATAGCCGACATAACGGTCGGCGCGATTTTGCACCCACAAAAACCCGTCATCGCGGGTTTCGAACACATCCATAAATTCGCCATAGCGCACTTGGCTGATCTGCCGCGCATCGGGCTTCGGCGCGGCCAGCAGAGGCAGAACGCCGCGCAGGCACTGACGCATGACCGGCTCGACATAGCGCAAAGCCGTCACGGAATCGCGCAGCGTCATATCCGCAAGGTCAGGGCGATAGGCATGGATGCGGGGGTCTGGATTCATAAAGCCTCTTGCGTCACGCCGTGCGGGGTAGGGGATCGTGGCCCCGCCACGACCCTACGCGCCGCCGTTGTTCTTATTATCTTTACCGCAACGGGGTTGTGCAAGCGATCTATTCAGCGGTGCTATGCGCCCAAATTTCCGAAGAAGGCGCGGCGATATCCGAAGAAAGCGGCGCTTCCGCCTCAATCGCAAAGTCGATCATCCGAGCGGGGACAGACGCGATATGTTCCTTGGCCTCGTCGATCAAACGCGAAAATTCGGTCAGGAAGCCTGCGCCGCTGGCGGTTTTTTGCACAAGCACATTGCGGCGGTCGAGATCGTCGCGCTGGCGGCGGATATAGCCAAGCTCGCCCAAACGGTCGAGCGCACGGCTCACGGCGGGCTTGGATATCTTCAATGCCAAGGCCAACCCGCGCACCGTATGGGGGGCTTCGCCCAAATAAACGGAAAGCATCAACGCCATCTGACGGGCTGAAAGATCCGGCGCATCGCCGCGAACGCTGGCGACAAAGGCATGACGCCAAAGTTCAAGAGACTGTAACTGAGCTGGCACGAAAAAACCCGCAACGGAGGAAAACTAAAGAATCACGACGCGCAAGTGTGAGTCAGAGCGGTTTGATTCGCAAGGGCCTTGACGCGTTTATTTGCAGCAAGGGAGGCGGATTTATTTTATGAGTCGAAACATGGGGTTGGCGGAGAGCGATGCCGCAATTTTGATTCTTACAACGACCGCCCCTTCACCCGCTTCTTTACTGCACCCGTTCTCCGACTTTGCTGCAGGTCAGAACCTGACCGCCGGAGATATAGCAGATGTTCACCTCTCCGCTGGAAGTGTCGAGTCTGAATACGCCTGCATTCGCGGCGGTGTTGCTGTGATGCATAAGCTGATAAGGGCCGCCGTAACGCTCCGCCTCTGCCGGACGAATGCTGCCTGTGGCGATGATGCTGGCGGCGATCATCGCCGCGCCGATCAGGATGGCTTGAGTATGGGTCATGATATCCTCCGTTGGTGGGGAAGGGGGTTACGCCGTCTTGCTCGCAATCGTTTGTTCGCCGCGCTTGGCGCTCCAACTCTCCTGATCCCTGTCGCCGTAAAGGGCGATGCCCGGAATGTCGCGCTCCAAAACTTCCAACATCTTCTGTGCGATGGGCCGCAAAGAAGGATGCACCGTCTTCGCCGAACGCAATTCGGCGATATAAACGGTTTCCGGCACGGAATACGATGTGTGCACCAATATCTGCGTTCCCATCGGGAACAGATATTGGTTCAGCGTTGGCGTAACCGCGACTCCGCGTTGGGGCAGGGCGGCAATTGCGGCGAATTGCACGGCAATGTCTTGCTCCAATTGCGCCGCATCGGCTTTGGACAGATGCTCGGCGCATTGCTGCGTGTACCAAGGGTTCAACCCAAACTGCCCGTCAATCAACGGAATCTGGCACACGCCGTTCCGATGGCGCTGCAAATCGCGGAACGACCCAAAGTCGAGCAGGAACAGGAAATTATACCGTCCATAGGCTTCCAACCGCCAAGGCAATGCGGCAAATTGCGGACGGGCCGCCAAAATCTCTGCTTCGTTCCGGCGCAAAGCTGCAAGATCGACGATCTGGTTCCGCGCAACGATATCGCCAGATGCAATGCGTGCGCGTTCTTTCGGCGTCAGGGCAAACTGGCTTTGGATGTCGTCGGCGCTGACAACATGATTGCGCAAAGCGAACTTCGCGGCATAGGCGTCGCGGGGGCTCTCCGTCTCGTCCAACTCGTCGCCGTTGAAGCTGTGCGGATATTTTTTTAGCAATGCGGCGAAAATATTCCGCGCCGCTTCGCGCACTTCCGGCAAGGGATGATATTTCAATCGGCGCAGATTATCCCGTGCCGCACGAAGCGATGTCGTCCAGCTCAAAAGCGTCGTCGTGCCGACCGGCAGCAAAGCGCGGGATATATCAAAAGCGCGGGCGTAAAGCGCGTTCGACCAAATCCTCTCATTCTTGTATTCGGAGGGATCAAACGGATAGGCTTTCTTCAACCCCTCGGTCAAAAGCGGCAAAACGCGATTGTAAATTTCCATCCATTGCGCCTGAATCGCGGCGCTGGCGGGATTATCATAAGGATCGATCACCTCTTGCTTCGAGTAATCGAGATAACGGGTGGATGCTTCCTGTCCGTTATATAGAGGATTATCCTGCACCGCCTTGGCGACCAGCATCGAGACCTGCTCGATAAAGACAGTCGTCGCGCCGCAATCACCGATCGAGGCATGCCCATACCCGACATAATACTGATCCATGAACTTGCCGCTACCGGACTGTTTCAGCTTGTCTAAATGCGTCACAACGCTGGCGGGGCTCCGCGAATAGAGGGCTTGCAGCATAGCGAGGTCTTCGGGATGCTGGTCGTCGATAACAAAAATATCGGGCATGAGGCGCTTTCCAAGTCAAAAGATTTTGGAATTATCGGGCGATGCCCCTGATTCTCCAAAGAGTTTTTCTCGCGCAATGAAATGTCGTCTAACTCATTATGCGTTAACCATAATAACCGATTGACGAATCCGGTGCGGTTTCGTAACGAAATGAGCGTGAAACTAATTTACTGCTTGTATAAGCAACAAATTACCCGATATTGGGAACTATACAAAATTCTGCCGCCGAATTTGGCGTGGGCAAAAACGGAAAAGATTGAACCATGAAACAACTTAACTCTTATCGTTTTTACGAACTGGGCGCCAAGCTCCACGGTTTGTTCGGGACAGAGAATGGCGCGCGCATCTCGGATATGTTCTCGCCGCTCAGCGAAGCCCAGACGATGCTCGACAGTTTCATCAAAGGCGACGCGATTACGCTTTCCACATCGAAATCCGACGCGGTAAAACTTCTTAATAAAATCGGCGCTATCTTCAATCGCTACTTCATCGACCCCTCCACCAAACAATTGAAAACCCAAGACGGCGAAGATCGCATCGATACGCATGAACTTGCCATGCTGCGCGGCCTCGTGGAAAAATTCGAACATGCGCTGGCGGCGGAATTGAATCGCGCCCCGACTTATGTCGCGGGCAAGCGCGGCATTTATTCGACCTATGACCTTGCGGAAAACGCCCAGGAAATCTTTTCGGAAAACCTGCGCCCCTCGATTCCCGTCGCGGCTCAGAACGAATTCTGTTCGGCCGGTCGTGCTCTTGCCTTCGGCCTTGGCACGGCGGCTGTCGTCCACACCTTGCGCGCTGTTGAAATGACGCTGCGCGGCTACTACGAATTTTTTGCGGGCTCCGCGCCCGCGAAGGCGGAACGTAATTATTCGGTCTATATCAAGAAGCTTGCCGCGATGACGGAAGAAGAAGACCGCGCCGTACGTCCCGACAAGCGCGTGATTCAGATGTTGGCGCAGATCAAAGAACATTATCGCAATCCTTTGGTGTCGTCCGACGCCGCCGTGTCGATCGACGAAGCGACGCAATTGTTCGGCATGTCCAGCGCGCTGATTTCGCTGATGGCCGAAGTGATCGTGGCGGGGCGACGCAAGGCCGTACAATCCACCAGCGCGGCGATCACGCAGGGCGAAGGGCCAGAACAAGAAGAAGAAAGCGCCTATGATTTTCGCATGAAGGAAGCCGGATAAAATGTCGAAGCCCTGCTCGGGCATAGATAGTGTATTATAAAACAAAGAATTATCAGATAGCGCGGAAACTGTTTCTGTTTTCGAACTTTCTCAAATTTTCATAAATCACCGCTAAACTTAACAACCTGTAAAGGCGAAGGTGGGATACTTAACCTCGGGAATACGTCTGCGTTTCTGCGGAAAATTCTTGGGTTTTAAGGGGCGTTTTGTATGTCCAGATTGCTGTCCTGTGTTTTGAAGTCGCCCGCTTGCAATGCAACGCGTCGTGGCACCGTTGCGCTCGAATTCGCGCTGCTTGCGCCTGCCTTTTTCTTGTTGTTGCTCGGGATCGTGGAAGTGTCCATGATGATCGGCGCACAGGAATTGATGGAAAACGCGGCGTATAACGCCTCGCGCCTTGCTAAAACTGGCTACGTCGCGACAGGGCAAACGCAGGCTCAGACCGTCAGCCAAGTTGTGACCAATGAATTATCCAGCTATGGCGCGCTCATCGATCCGGCCCAAGTCACGATGACGCAAGCGAGTTACGGCAGTTTTTCAAGCGCCTCGGCAGGCGGAGGCACGGCGGGATACGGCACAGAGCAGCAGATCGTCGTTTACACCCTTTCCTATCCGTGGAAACTTTTTACGCCGATTATGTCCGCTATTCTGGGAACCGATGGCGTGGTCACGCTGACATCAACGATTGTGGTGCGCAATGAGCCCTATGGTTGAAAAAAGGTTCGCGTCTTGGCGGCATCGGGCGCGTCGCGGCATTGCGGCGTTGGAATTCGCGCTGACTTTGCCGATCTGGATGGCGCTTTTGCTTGGCGTGGGGGACGGCTCATATTTTTTCTTGGCCAGCGAAAAGACGGATCGCATCGCTTATACTATCACCGACATTGTTACGCAGTATCAGACGATCTCACTGGCCAATCTCGCCGATATCGTCTTGGCGGGTGCGCAGCTTATGCAGCCCCTTCCCACAACGATCACAACGACGGGATCGGACACCTCCTCGCGGTTGACCATCATCGTTTCATCCGTCTACAAGCCAACGGGGCAAAACCCGATCGTGTGTTGGCAATACAGCGGAGGGCTTGTTTCGACATCCGGCGTTGGTAGTCTAATCGGCTCGCCTGGGAGCAGCACCGATTGTTCCAGCGGGGGGACGGCGACGCTGCCTAACGGTTTGACGCTGAATAACGGCGACAACGTAATTATTGCCGAAGTTTCCTACCGGTTCACGCCTTTGTTTGTCGATCAATTTCTTGCCCAAACGCTTTATCGTGTCGCCGTCTATAAGCCGCGCCTCAGCCCGCTGACCAAGAAGCCAACTTAAGGAGAACCCTATGTCGTTCATGTCCCTGAAAGCGGGTTTGCTTGCCAAGATCAGGTTATTCGCGCGTTCGGAATCCGGCATGACCTTGCCGTTGATGGGGTTGTCGATGATTGTCATGACCGGGTTCGCCGGCCTTGCCATCGATGTCGGACGGATGCAAATGGTGCAGTCGAAACTACAATTCTCGCTTGACGCGGCGGGGCTAGCGGCGGGTTCGACGGTCAGCACGACAAGCCTTAACGCCGAGGCTGTGAAATATCTTAAGGCCGACTTCGGCTGCGGCACCGGGGCTAACGCCACCTGTTATATGGGCGCCTCGTTGTCGACGAATTCTCCTTCGGTAACGGCGAATAGCACGAACACGGTTTTCACGCTGTCGGCGACGGCGACTGTGCCAACGACGTTCATGGGGGTGGTCGGCGTCAGCAGCATGACCGTAACCGCCAATTCACAAATTTCGCGCGCGGTAACAGGGCTTGAGCTTGTTTTTGTGCTGGATAACACGGGATCAATGACCCAATCCGCCGGTGGCACCATCAGCAAAATTCAAGCGCTAAAAAACGCGTCGACCACGCTTGTTAACACCTTGTTTGGGGGTGCGACCACGTCGACCAACGGAAAGTTATGGGTTGGCATCGTGCCGTTTTCGCAAACCGTCAATATCGGCACATCGCACACGTCATGGATCGACCCCGACTATGTTTATGACGGAACGACGGATACGACGGCTACGCTGGACTGGGGAAATAATGGCAGCGATTGGGGTGGATGCGTCGATGCGCGGCTGAGCGGCGAAGACATTACAGACGATCCGCCATCCTCGGGCACCGCCAGTACGTTATTCGGAAAATATTATTGGACCAGCGATAACTTGAATACCGATGGGATCAATAACTCTAATAATAACGAATGGAAGTTTCCTGCATATAATCAGTGTGTAACCACTTACAATCGGTGCAAAAATGGCACCTGCGTCCATGTTTCTCCCACATGTTCGACAAGTGGAAGCCATACCTGTACTCTTATAGCGCCTACATGCACGGTGGTGCAGAGTTGCACGACAAATTCGACCACAACCTGTTCCTCGGCGGGATATGCCTATGCCTCGCCGCTTAACACGGTCGATCAGGGGCCGAATTTGAATTGCCCGCAGCAAATAACGACAATGACCAACACCTCGACAACTCTACTAACCGCCATCACCGCGATGACGGCGCAGGGCAACACGGAGGTCAATCAGGGCTTGGAGTGGGGATGGCATCTGCTGTCGCCGCGTTGGCAAGGGCTGTGGGGCGGCACTATGAGCACCAACGGACTTCCTTTGGCTTACAACACGCAAGGTATGGCCAAGGCGGTCGTGCTTTTGACCGATGGCGACAACACGATCGATAATGGATCGCATGGCTCCTATTGGTTTTTGGGCAGCGGCAGAACCGGCTCGACGAGCTCAAGCTCGGCGGTGACCAGACTCGACAACAAGACCCTGGCGCTTTGCACAGCGATGAAGGCGCAAGGCATCTATATCTATACGATCGGGTTGGGGGCGAGCGGGATTAATACAACGCTGCTGCGAAACTGTGCGACATCGGCGAATTACGCCTTCATCTCGCCCTCAACATCAGATTTGCAGAGCATCTTTGACACGATCGGCGATTCCCTGTCGAATTTGCGGGTGAGCCAATAAGGGATAGCTGCGCGCGCCTATCTATGCGAGTCAAGGATACCTTGATAGAGCGCCCGCAGGATTCTCGGTCGGAAAAGAAAGGCCTTTTTGCTGCATGGTGACGACAACTTTTTCGGCATAATCCTCGCCAAGCCCGCGCGTTGCCGAGTGATAATAGGCGATGCCTTGATAAAGACTTCCTGCGGCGGCGATGCTTTGTTTCAAAATCCACGCGCCGACATAGACATTCTCGCAACCGCCGTCACGCACGCTTTTATAAGCGGTTGCGTAATCCACATGCCAAAGCCGGACAAGTTGCGGCACCCAAAGACTGTTGACCTGCATAAGGCCAAGATCGTAGGTGCCGTTGGTATTGGGGCCTACCTCTTGTCCGACGCGGCCCCCTTCAACATACATAATACCGAGCATAACCTCTGTCGGCACATCGTAAGAGCTTGACGCCCACACGATACACTGCGCAAGAACGGGCGGCTTCGATAGGGTGTGTTGTTGCGGGGAGTCGCCCTGAATAACATTCGAAAATATTCTCGTCTGCGCCTGAGGATTGCATGCCAACAATTGCTCTTTCATATGATGATTGTATGACAAAGAGACATAAGCTAGCGCGGCAATGAGAAAGATCAGGCCTACGCCCAAAGCTTGTTTCATTCTGCGCCCCACTTCCCAAGATTCCGCAAGGGATTACATTAAGCGCGAACAATCCCGTCCTTCGTATCAGTGCGCGATATGAATGCCGTTGACGGCGCCCAGAAGCCCGAATGCCTGCAGCAGCCACACCACCACGACAATGACGACGATGGCGTTAAGGATGCTTTTAATCTTCCCATCCATCGGAATATATGTGTTCACAAGCCACAGCAACACGCCGATGACGATCAAAGCGATGACGATATTAATAAGCGGCATAGGAAAACACCCCTCTAAGCGGGAAGAAATTCAAAAAAACCTACAGTCTCCCCAAAAGCATGAGGATAAGGACAATAACCAGAACCGTCCCCAGTCCCGCCGAAGGGTAATAGCCCCAGTTTCTGCTATGGGGCCATGTGGGCAAGCCGCCTATCAATAGGACGATAAGGACGACCAAAAGAATTGTTCCTAAAGACATGACTGGTTCCTCTCAAAAATGTTGCCGCGTCGGGATTTACGGATTCTTGATGTGCGAAATCTTCGTTCCCTCAATGCTAAGGCTTGCCATCAGCCCTTGCTGATCGAAGATAAAGGCGTAGGCGTCCTTTTTCATGGTTGTCGAAGAAAGATTTTTGGCGACGCCTTCATTCACAACCACAACCGTTGGCCCCGTGCCGATTTCCCAGCCATGCGTTTTATGAATGTAATGCAGCGCCTTGTCGTTCATCAAAAAGACGACATAACCGTATGACTGTGCACCCGCCTGTAACCCCCAAGAGGCCGTGACGGAGTTATAGTACCCGTCTATTCTCGGCCCTTGCTTCAAAACGCCCTCGCCATAGGCTCCGCCGAAGATAAGTCCGGCTTTGACGATGTTCGGAAAAATTAGCGCGGCCTTTGCATCCCTTGCAAGCGCCGCAGCGGCAGGATTTGTCGTCACAAGCATACGCAAAGCCTGATCGGCGTCTTTGTTCAAATCTTCAGGAGACGCAGCGCAGGCGCTACCAAACGCACCCCAAACTAAAGAGGCAAGCGCTCCAACGGCAAGCGTCAAAAGGAAAGCCCGTAAGTTTCTCATGATCTGCTCCATGTGTTGGTGACGATCTTCGACATCCTTCAAAAGAAGGAAGGCAATATGAATTTCTACTATGATAGTCGTACGCCGTATTTGCGTGTGCCTTTTGACATTGATCAAAAGGCTTGCTTCACACCCTTGATACTAAATCGTCAAAGTTCCCACACGCCGCGATGAATAAAAAAATGAATTGAGGAAATATGTCTCGCTCGCTGCACCGATACTGTGGTGGGCTTGCCCTTTTAGTTTTGTTAACGGGGTGCGCCGCACGTCTGCCCGCGTCCTATTACCCGCGTGTCGCCACATACGCTGTGACCGACACATCGGGGACGCTGCTTGGGCAAGCCTATGGGCAAGCCGCGACGCGGCATCCCGGTAAATCCGGTTTTCACATTCTGCCAACAGGCCCCGAAGCCATGATGATGCGCATTGCTCTGATGGAGGCAAGCCAGCGAAGCATCGACATGCAATATTTCAGCACCAGCGACGACACGACCGGCAAACTTTTGCTGGAAGCGGTCTCGCGTGCTGCAGATCGGGGCGTGCGCGTGCGGATGCTGTTGGACGACTGGAATCTTGACGATTTCGAAGCTGGCGCTGTTTCTTTGAACGAACACCCCAATATAGAAATCAGGGTTTTTAATCCTTACTCGACGCGGGACGAATCTTTTTTTGCGCATATCGGCAACGTCTTTTTCGACATGCACCAGTTTACGCGACGCATGCATAACAAAGCAATTATCGTTGATAACCAGATCGCCATTATGGGCGGGCGGAACCTCGGCGATGAATATTTCGAGGCCAGCAAGGTCATGGATTTTCGTGATATCGACGTTCTTAGCAGCGGCCCCATCACGCGCCAAATCTCGAATAATTTCGATGTCTATTGGAACAGCGACGAATCCTTTCCCATCCTTACGCTGAATCTGCCGCCGCCGAACGCGCAAACTATTGTCAAACTGCGTGACGACAGGCGCGCTTACTGGGAAGAGACGGCACAATCCTCAATCGGGGAACAGCTCAACAAGATCCCCCTTCCGCGCGAGGTCAAAAAGGGCGATGTGCCGCTTATTTGGGCGCGCGCCGAACTGGCCTCGGACAGCCCCGGCAAAATCAATTTGCCAAGCGATGCCGCCGTTAGCGCCCCCAGCCTTCGCATTGATGCGTTGGTGGGGCAAGCGCAACACGAGTTTATCGTTTTTACGCCTTATTTTGTGCCGCTTGATAGCGGGGTAGATGAACTTAAGGCTTTAGTGGCTCGCGGTGTTGCCGTTCGTATCGTAACAAATTCCCTTGCCTCAACCGATATGGTCCCTGCTCAGGCAGGATACAGCCATTATCGAAAGGCCTTGGTCGAAGGCGGCGTCAAACTTTATGAGATCAAATCCATACAGCCGCTGCATTCCGTCAAAAGCATGTTTAAGCCATCCTCTCAAAACGGACTGCACTCGAAAATCTATATGATTGATCGGCGGGACCTTGTGATTGGCTCGTTCAACCTTGACCCGAGATCGGAGCAACAAAACACGGAACAGGTGTTGGTTATTCATAGCCTCAAACTTTGCGCCAATATTGCGCGATTGTTTGCGGAAGTAACCGCGCCAGAATCCAGCTATCGCGTTATTATTGCCGACACGGTTCCGATCGCCGATCGCCCTGACATTCAGGCGGGAGATATGCTCTGGATGACCAAAGAGGACGGCAAAACTGTTTATTATGACTTCAACCCGCATGCAGGATTTTGGAGAAATGTTATAGACAGTCTTTTTTCCATTCTTCCAATCGACACTGAATTGTAAGGGAGAAAAATATGTCTGTGCCTTATGCGACGTTCAGGAATAGGTTTCTGTTTCGTATCCTGCTTATGACGGCTCTAATGGCGGTATCTTTTGCGTGCCAAACGCACGCTCATGCCGATCAACAAAGCGAACATTATAAAATTCTTGCTTTGCTTAATAGAATAAGCGCCTCCGATCTTGTGTTTATCCGTAACGGTGTTACCTATACCGGAGAAGAAGCCAGCGCTCATCTTCGAGAAAAGCTCAAGAATTTTAGCGACCAGATTCACACGGCAGAAGATTTTATCAACGCCATTGCTAGTCAGTCGTCGGTGACAGGGCTTCCCTATTACGTGCGCCTTGCCGACGGAACAAAGATGGAAGCCAGAATTTGGCTTCGAGAACAACTAGCCGCGATGAAGTAGGTTTGACGGGGAAAAGCTCCTTCGTACACGAAAAACTTTTCCCCTAACGGGGGCGTCACGCTGAACCCGTTTTATGAGCAATCGCCCGCAGACCGTAATCTTGCGCTATCGCGTTGTAAAATAGCGCGCTTTGCGCATGACCGACCGCTCTATCTGTATCCCCTGTCGCGCAGCATTGGGCAGCGTGACTATGTTCTTGCGCTGCTTTATTACAGCATTTGGCGGCGTTGATATGATCTTCGAAACTCAGCTCTGGCGTGGGTTTTTTTTGCGAGTCGGGCATGGCGAGTCTCCTCAATTATGCGTGAATTGACTGTGACAAGGTGGGGCTGAAAGCCTTGCGGTCTGTTTATTAGCGATGAAGATCTTTGTTTGTGTTATTTGAAATGTGCGAAGTATTAGGGGGCTCCGCAGGAAGGCATGCACTCAAAGGGCGAACTGCGGAGAGGGGGAGTCCCCGCAGTCTTAAAACGCCCCAGACTTACTCGACAATAACGGTCGTAGGGCTGCCCGAGCCACCAGTGCTTCCCTTGGCGCCTGTATTGCCTTTCTTGCCCTGGCTTCCTGAAGCCCCTTGCTGGCCTTTGTCGCCAGGAACGCCTTGTGCGCCAGTGTCGCCAGACATGCCCTGTTGTCCGGTCTCTCCGGTCGCACCGGTATAGCCGGTGTTTCCCTGATTGCCCGTCGCGCCTGTGTACCCTGTATAGCCCGTGTTTCCTGTGTTTCCCTTGGCGCCTGTTGCGCCTGTATAGCCCGTATTACCCTGATTGCCAGGAGGGCCCGCAGGGCCGGTACAAGCGGCGAGACCAAGAACAACAAATAACAAAGCAGATAAGCGTGGATATTTCATAAGCTTCCTCCAAAAAAGTGTAAGGGGTAGTCTAAGCGGCAAAACCATCCCCTCGCCTCACGCGTAAAGCGAGGGAAAAAGGCTTAGAGTGTGCTGAACTTAAACTCCGGCAGGGTTTTTAATCCTTCCTTGGTAGCGCCGGGCAAAGCTATTTTGTTGCTGGTAATATGTAAGTTAGCATAAGGCAAGGCGACCAAATGCGTGCCCATGCCCAGCCAACCGCCGACCGAAAGAATGACGTAAGCAGACTTGTTGTCGTCGGGACTGACAATAAGGTCGTCGATCTTGCCGATCGTTTCATCCGTGTCGTTGACAACATTGTTGCCAATCAGTTTAGAAACGCGATAGCCGGTCGAAAGCTTTTGAACGTCAACCCGAACCATCTCGATGGTTTGCGTCACGTTGTCCGCTCTTGCGTACATTATCGGCATAGCGGCGCCAAGCAAAGCAAGGCCGGTCAGCATAAGTGCGCTATTTTTTCTGGCGTGATTCATTGGGAAGCTCCATATAAAAATCGGCAGGAATTCTCCGACGGTGTTGCGTGTACCTCTATCTACCATCCGTTCTTTTGACATTAATCAAAAGGCATGCGCCGTCATCGGCTCAACGTCATGCGTCAAGCTTGTCTATTTTACATAAGTCAAGACGTCTTCCTGAATTTTGTGTCCTTGCTGCGTAAGGAAAGGAGAACAACAATGGATGCTTTGACCCAAAAACCGGAAATCGTCGAGGAATATGAACGTGTTTTCGAGCGCTATCTGGAAGTCTGCAATCAGGCCATCGAAAAAAACAAAACAAAATTTCCATTTATGGAAATCTGGCAAGCGCGGTGGAAGAAACTTGGACAGGACGCCGTCGTTCACTGCGCGGTCTATGACGACAGGCCCAAGGTCATTTACACGCTGCAACTTACCGAGGACATGAAAATAAAAATCCTAAAAAAGGAACCCGCCATTCGGGAAGATGTCTGGCCGTTTAAATACAGTTACATCAAGCAGGTCGTCGATCATCCCGAAGAATATATCGAACACCCCGCGAATCTCGATTGGGGCTGGTTGACGGGTGTTTTTGACGAGAACTGACGCGTCAAATCAAAAATCTTCTGACAAGTATTTTGTGGCGAGGGGCCCATAAACAAATTTGATTAAGGCCTTTGTCGAGTCAATTTCGACGCGCGTGCCTTTCATGCGCAGCCCCGTCTTTTGCCTTAATATATTTAGTGCGCGGGAAAACGTCGCGCCTTTCATTCCCAAAGTTTCGGCGATCAAGGTTTTGTCATAGGGTAGATGAAAAGCGATGCTTTCCTTTTTGTCTTGCGGGCAAAGCCTCAGCAAAAAAGTTCCAACGCGCTGGGGTGCCGTCTGCATCGCGTTCAGCGCCATATCGCCATAGTGGCGTCTGTGATGGCGCGCCATCGCGGAAAACATGTTCAGCGCCAATGTCTGGCTGTTTCTAATTTGATCCTTCAACGTGTGCAAAGGAATGCTGATGACCTGAACGTCTTCGATCACTTGTGCGCTGCTTGTATGAAGGCCATTTTCAAATATGGAACCCTCGCCCGCAAGATGTCCAGTGGTCAGCATGTCAATGGTCACTTCGTCGCCTTCCGGCATGGTGTGAAAAAGTTTCACCCAGCCGCTACAGACAACGTAAAAAAATTCTGCGGGCTCTCCTTCAAGGTAAAGCAGCTTACCTTTTCTGTAAGCCCGTGACTGGGCGACATCTAAAAATCCTGAAATTTCCTTGTCGGAAAGGCCTGAAAAAAACAAAGCTCCCCTCAAGCACCCCAGATAACTCGACCGGTGCCCAGAAACTTCTTCGCCTCTGGTTGTGCACAGTAACGACATGGAGGAAGTATACTCCTCCTTAAAGGAAGAGTCTTAAAAAAACATTTTGATTAATGTCAAAATGAGCAATGTGATGTGGGTGTAGACGAGGTCAGTCAGAAAGTTTCCCACACCCCAACCTATAGGATTCCCGATGAAAAATATCGCTAGAGATCAAGATAGGAACTTGCCGTTGCAGGCGCCCCCCCTCTCGCAAACTATTATTCGCACCGCCGTTCTTGCCGCAGTGATCGGCTGTTTTTCTTTTGCTGGCCCCGTGAATGCTTCGCCTGCCGATGCAACGGAACCACAGCAAAACGCGGCGGATCAAGTCGCTCCACCCGTCAAGCATCATCGCGGGCATGACAAGATGATGATGGAGCATAGTCCACAAGAAATGGCGCAGCATGTCGAAGAACGCATCAGCACCCTGCACGACAAACTCGTTATTACAAGCGAGCAGGAAGTAAAATGGTCTGCCGTTGCGCAAACGATGCGCGATAACGAAACGGCGATCAGGACGCTGATCGAAGCTCGGCATCAAAACGCGGAGGCCATGACCGCCATCGATGACCTTCAATCCTACGCCGATATCACGCAGGCGCATGCTGATGGTCTTAAGAAGATGATTGCGTCGTTCCAGTCGCTTTACGCTGACATGCCGGACAGTCAGCAAAAAGTCGCTGATAAAGTCTTTGGAAACTTTGAAGGACGTCATGGCAAAAAGCCGGGCAAAAAGCACAAATAACTTGCCCCTTGTCATTCCACTCGTTTCAGAAGAGGGGCGTTCAAGCATTCTCTCTGAAACGACTTTTGTTCTCACCAAGGAGCAGATCATGAATGTTCTTTCTAAATATCTTTGCGCGGTGACTTTGCGCAGCGTTATAACAAGCGTGGCGCTCGGCGTTATGCTTCTGGCAGTGTGTGGTGCTCCTGCGCAGGCACAGGGCTGGCGCAACGATCATGGCCGAGGGAGGCCTGCCGTCGTAAACAGAAACTGGC
Organism: uncultured Pseudomonadota bacterium; assembly: GCA_903920205.1. Taxonomy (GTDB): domain Bacteria; phylum Pseudomonadota; class Alphaproteobacteria; order UBA9219; family UBA9219; genus CAIXLI01. The sequence continues at coordinate 2,700 of CAIXLI010000175.1, read as the reverse complement.
GCGACCATGAATATCGCGCCTCCCATTCGTGGGACGGGCGGCGATACAGGCAGGGGCCGGGTGTGATTTATGCGCCGCCGCTCGTCTATGCTCCGCCCCCTTACTATGCTGAACCGGAATATGGGGGTGGGCCTGCGTTCAATTTTATCATTCCACTGCACATTAACTAAGAAGCGAAACCCCGAGGTCGCAAGACAACCCTGCTTAACCCTCAACCAAAGGAGATCGCTATGAATCAAGATCAAATGCAAGGAAAGTTCGATCAGCTTCGCGGCAAAATCAAGGAAACTTGGGGCCGTCTCAGCGACGACGACATCGCTCTTGCCGATGGCAAGCTTGATATGTTCTTCGGCAAGCTCCAAGAACAATACGGCCTTACCAAAGAAGACGCGCAAAAGCGCCTGACCGAACTTGAGAAAAACTGTAGTTGCAGTTCAAGCAAGGCAGCGTAATCCCCCTGCCTTATTGAGAAACGCCGCCTTTCCATGGGGCGGCGTTTTTCGTTGTGAATTGTGCTGTTGCAATAACACGGCCTTACATTGCGAACAGATAATCAATAGGCAGCGCGCTATTTGATGAATGTCAAAATAGGGTTGTTTAATAAGAGTACGGATAAAGGGCGCAGAAATCCTTTTCTCCTTAACCATCAGGTTCCCCCATGGCCATACGTTATTATCCCCATAGCGAGACTCTTAATGCGCAATTGCGCCTTTCCGATTTTGACGGCGACGCCCTTCGCCAAGCAGCGCATTTGCCTGCCGTCGCAGTAGGCGGAGATGGCAATGCCATGGCCCGTGCCATCCATCGATCGGTGCAGGACACCTTCGGCCGACTTTCTATCGAAGAGCAGCTGGAAGCGGATAGGGAAGCTTATGAACTTAAGCTGAAATTCTAATATTTTACCGCGCCTTTAACAAAAAAAGCCTCACGCAACGATTGAAAGGATATTTTATGAACTACTCTCTCGCAACTGCGGTCATGCTAAGTCTGCTGACTGCTGTCCCTGCCTACGCCAATAACACCAGCGTAGAGATCGCTATTGAAAATCAAGGAGGGCGGTTTTCGACGTTTCATCAGGCTCTCGTCGGCACCGGCGTGGTTAATGAACTGAATGAAAACACGTCATACACGGTCTTCGCGCCGACTAACGCGGCTTTCGCCGACATAAGGCCTCGCGCTTACCCCTGTTTTTACTCCGCGCAATGCCGCGCTCAAGTAGCCGCCGTTTTGCGCAACCACATTGTTCCCCGGGCTGATAACCTTCGCGATCTTTCTCGATGGGGCGGCCCTGTTCCGACAATCGGCAATCGCGGCATTCGCGTCGAGGAAGCGTACAAAAACGACTTTACCGTGGAAGGGCACAAGATTTTGACGCGTAGCGAAGGCAATGATGTCAATTTGTACTCCATTGACGGGGTCATCGCCGATGAAAACGAGATGATGCCCTTCCGCGTGCAGCCAGTCGCCGAGATTCCCGATACCGTTATGCAAAAAACGGTGACAATCCGGCGCACGACCATCGTTCCCCCCGCCATCGTCTACGGGCATCCTGTCCCCGGCGGTTATCTTGCCGCTCCGGTTATTTATGCAACGCCCGACGATTTTCAGGACGGCGATCTGCAAACCACCACCACAACCCGCACAACAACGCAACAAGGACAACCCAGATGACCCGCCGCGATGTAAAATTTCTGACTCTTGCAGGCTTCGTTTTGCTGGGCTCGGTCGGCATGGCTGCTGCTGAGCCTGACGACCGCGAAGTTGTCCGCGCTAAGGACGGGCAAATTGTTCACATTATTTCCGGATCCTGTGTGCGTTCGAAAGGGGTTAACGATCATGATGTTTGCGCTCCGCCGCCCCGTCGCGTCGTGCAGCAAGAGCAAACCATTGTCGAGGAGCGGAAAACTCGTTCAGTTTCAGAATTTACGCGCGAGGAGCGCACGGTCTATTTTGTTTTTGACCGCTTTGACTTGTCTTTGGAGGCCAAAGAACGTCTGGATGCACTTGCCAACGCGTTGAAAACCGATCAAAGCGTGCAAGACGCTCGTCTTGTAGGCTATGCCGACCGCATCGGAAGCCTTGCCTATAACGACAAGCTTTCTCAAAAGCGCGCCGAAACCGTGCGTGATTATCTGATCGCCAGCGGATACACGAACGCGCATGTCACGAAAACGCGGTGGGTCGGAAAGACTAAGCCGTCAACCAACTGTCCAGCAGCCGGAACGCGGCAGAAGCTGATTGCATGCCTCCAAAATGATCGCCGCGTCGAAGTCGAAATCGGCCTTCGCCATGATGGCAAAATGCCCGATGCGCAGTAAGCGCTTACGTGTCAAAAAGGATTAACCCCATGTTCAAAGCAAAGCGTCTTGTCGCTTGCCTTGTTGCTTCTGCGCTTCTTTTTTCTCTGACCTCCTGCGGTCATGAGCCTGGCGAACGCGCGCTCAGCGGCGCTGGCATCGGCGCGGGCGCAGGCGTGGGCGCGGCTGTTTTGGGGGCGCCGCTTCTTCCCGCCGTACTCATAGGCGGGGCAGTCGGCGCGGCGACAGGGGCGGCGACAAGCGACAGACAAATCGATCTTGGTAGATAAAGATGTTGCGTCCTTTCCCGTCAACCAGAGTCAACGAGGCAAAAACCATGATAAACGCAAACTATAAAGGCCCTATTATTTTCGCTGTACTTATTGTCGTCATCCTCGTGGCC
>CAIXLI010000174.1 GCA_903920205.1 uncultured Pseudomonadota bacterium | reverse complement strand
GGTTAGGTTGCGCCTCCTTGACGTAGCGCCCGTAGCTCAACTGGATAGAGCATCTGACTACGAATCAGAAGGTTGGGGATTCGAATTCCTCCGGGCGCACCATTATTGCCGTGGTTTAGGGCAGTTTTCCGTACAAAAACGTAATTCCCTACAAAAAATCCCGCCGTTGGGCGGGATTGATCGTGAGCCTTTGCGTCAAAAGCATCAGCGGCGGGCAAAACCCGCGCGGCGAAGATTTTCGATATATTCGGGTTGTTCAACCAATTCCGAAGGGATCATGCCACCCGCCGTCACGCCGCTCAATTCTTGCCCTGCGCGCATCAAAAGGGGAGTCGCGTCGCTGGGGTGTTGCAGCGCGTCGCTGACAAGGCCGCAAAGGGCGAGATAAGTAGCTGGCGAAAGTTCGACTAACACGGTGCTGTTCCTTTTAAACGATTTTTCTTCTTCATCTTCTAGCGATTACGTCTTCTAGAGATCATTTCCTAAAACAACCTTACCCGCAAACTCTGAAAGTGAAAAAACTTTCATGCTCACTATTCTAAAATAAAAGTCATGAAAGTAATTGGATTGCCTGTATGGGGTAACTTATGGCCAGATAAGGGTAATTCGGTGCGATTCTGAAAGAGGGTTAAGGCTATTACCGTCCGTTATTTTTTGAAAAATTTGTCATTCCGTAGCGCGGCAACGCGCTTGCTTTGACGCGAACACGGAAAACAGATGGCTTTTCAGCGAACAGTGGCGATGGATTTATGGCTCAAGGGCTTCGTGTTCACGCTGCGCGGCGCTTGAACCATCACGGCGATGCCGATAACGCCCCCGAATCCGCGCATAAGTTCCGTATTTATCTCGCCGACTTCTTCACTTGCAAACCATCCCCGGATCAAGCTGCGTGGCGGCTGTAATTGTAAGAGTCTTGCTGCTTGTTTGATCGCAAAGTGAGAATGTGACGTTGTAGATGCCGGGCAGAAGAGTCAGGGAGGATCCCGCTGATAAAGTGCCGACTGTCGTGCCGTCGGTCGGATTATAGATCGTCGCGCTAAGCTGGCATGTTTGCGTAGCGTTTTGGATCATACTATCCAAGGCGTTGGATAAAGCCGTGGCGTTGATTTCGCCACCCGTATTATCAACCGAACTGTAGAGGTTAAGCGTGTCGAAATTTATCTTACCCGTATCGCTGGTGGGGGGATTGAGAATTTGCACGCCATACATCTTGATGCCATTGTTTTGCATCGTCCGGATGGTCGGCGTGATATTAGGATTGCCAGTGGCATCCAGACATGTATCCACGCCATCGCTGATCAAGATCATGGCGCGCTGATGCCCCGTGTTGGTTAAATCGCGGGCGGCAAAATTCATAGCCGCAGCGATGGGGGTGTTGGTATCGGCGACCACAAGCCCCAAATTATCCAGTATGGAAGTGACGTTGGGGTGACCAAAGGGGGCAAGGTACCCATAGGGGCAGACATCCCCGCCACTACCCGACGGAGTGTAGCCCCCACTCCCACCAATCATAACGACACTGTAGTTGACGTTTGACCCATGTGACGAAAGCTTGGATAGCAGTCCCTTAAAGGCGGTCTCTGCAGCCGCGATGACAGGTTGCATGCTTCCGCTAGCATCCAACAAAATGCTAAGATCGACTGGTTGCGCGTGAGCAGACGTGCATGTTAGCGGCTTTACGGAAACCCCTACAGGTTGGCAGATGCTGCTGATCGAAGCCGTTTTGTCAGCCTTTGCACTGCATGGGGGGGGCACCATCGCCATACAAGATTGATTGCTTCCCCCGTTGACACCTGAGCACATCCAGGTCCACGTCCCGCTACTTCCTGTCGTTACAGCGCTGGCGTTTCCTGAACTACACAAACCGGTTGAAGGTGCGGTCGAAGAATAGTCCCCGTTCGCCGCGCCGCACACCCCATTGATAGGGGGAGCGTAGGGTTTAGAACAATCAGATGAAATAGAGCTCGTCACCACAGGTGCTCCCCAACTAAAACTAGGAAGACCCCCCGTTGCTGAAAAAACCAATTGCTGGTCTTCGAGGAAATTGGCAGTTGTGCAGACGTTGTTCCCTTCGTCATCGGTCGAACAATCCTGCCGCGTATAGTTGAAATGCGCCGGGCTTTGTCCCTGCGTCGTTGTGCCGACCGTTGTTTGCGTGGTTGAGGGATTGAGTGGGTTCAGCACCAAGGAATAGGAATGAACGATAACCGGCGAAGTCGAGTTGGCAGCCGTGGGCACCGAAACGTCAATCGAACTTGGAGACGGCGTGCCGCATGTAGCATAAGCGGGCGAAGGGGTTGCTGTATAAATCCTCGGCACAACGGCATAGTCTATCGTGACGCCTGACGGGGGCGATGTGATAAACGACAAATATTCTTTCCCCGTCTTCTGCGGCACGAAAAAGTCATTGCCGCTGAGGTTGCTTACGAATCTAGGTCCGACAGTGGAAAAGTTGTTGAAGAGAACATCCCGTATCCCTGCGTCTAACCGTATGCCCATGCTGAGGGCTGGCGAAAGAGCCTCTGTGTATGACTGGACTTCAAATTGACAAGCACCTGCTGCATCGCCACTGGTGGACGCGCAGCTTCCAGGATGCGAAGCGGCGAAAGCTGGGGAGGGTATGGCACAGGAAAGCCAAAATAACCCGCAAACAACCCCCACAGTTGTCCGTCTATGGCTTGTCTCCCAGACCAGGAAACCAGCAGGCAGAATTGTCCCAATGTTCATGGCAAGTTCCACAATAAAGTGACGTATCCATACATCATTGCGCACTCAGTTTAACGATTCCTTAATTAGACTGTTTAGCCCAAGGGATCGTTGCGGCTCCCGATCGGGGTCAACGAGGGCATCCAAGAAGGAAGACAGGGGAGCCCTGTTCTTATAAAGGGGATATTGAGCAATAGAACTCTTTGAAAAACAAAAAATAAAGAGCTTCCCTAGCCTTTTTCAGCTGTCGAGGAGTGACGATATATCAGGAGGCATAAGCCTAAAGAAAACTATACGGATCGACATCGATCAACAGCCGCAAATTCCTCGGCAGTTTGACCGTCGCCAACCAACGCCGCAGCACGGCGGATAGGTTGACGCTGCGCGGCGCCTGAACCATCACGCGATGCCGATAACGACCCCGAAGCCGCGCATAGGGCGCAGGCGCGGGGCCGAGGATTCTCAAATTTTCGTTCTGCGGCGCAGTTGATGCCAAATGTTGCGCCGCTTTGATAACCTGATTCACATCCTCGCCGGAAATTGTCAGACTCGCTAAACGCCAATAGGGTGGCAGGCGATAGGCAGCGCGTTCGTTGAGCTCAGCTTGCATAAAAGCATCGCGGTCGCCCTTGATAATCGCCTTCATCACGGGATGCTCCGGCGCTGTCGTTTGCAACAGAACGCGCCCCGCATCTTCGCCCCGCCCGCTACGCCCCGCCATTTGTTGCAAAAGCTGGAAGGTGCGTTCGGCGGCGCGAGGGTCGCCCCCCGCCAAACCAAGATCTCCGTCCACAACGCCGACAAAAGTTAGGCGGGGGAAATGGTATCCCTTCGCCATAATCTGCGTGCCGATCAAAAGATCGAGTTCACGCCGCGCCATTTGGTCAACCAAGGCCTGAGCCGCCTCGGGGCTTTCCAACGTATCGCTCGCCATGACGGCAAAACGCGCCTCGGGCAGACGCTTTTTAACTTCTTCCGCAATGCGCTCCACCCCGGGACCGCAGGCGGCAAAGCGTCCTTCGGCTTCGCAAGACGGGCAAGTGTTGGGCAAGCGCATGGTGTATCCGCAATGGTGGCAATGCAGGCGGCTGGATGTCTTGTGTTCGGTCAGCCAAGCGGTACATTGCGGGCATTGCAAGCGATGACCGCAGCTTCGGCATAAAGTCAGCGGCGCATAACCGCGCCGGTTCAAAAATAACATCGCCTGCCGTCCTGCGGCGAGCGTTTCTTGTAACCCGTCAAACAACGGTGGGCTAATAAATTCCTGCGCGGATAGTTTATAGCGGCGCAAATCGACAACCTCGATGTGTGGCATCTGCGCGTAGCCGAAACGCTCGCGCAGAACGACATGATCGTATTTACCTTGCTGCGTGTTGAATAAAGACTCTAACGACGGCGTAGCGCTGGACAACACCACGGGAATCTTCCCCAAATGCGCCCGCGCTACCGCCATATCGCGCCCATGATAAATCGCACCTTCTTCTTGTTTATAAGCCGCTTCATGCTCTTCATCGACAACAATCAAGCCAAGATCGGGATAAGGCAGGAATAAAGCTGACCGCGCTCCAAGGATAAATTTCGCCTCGCCCCGTGCAATAGCCTGCCAATGCAAACGCCGCTGACGTTCGCCCAACCCCGAATGCCATTCAATAGGCCTAGCACCGAACCGCGCCGCAAACCTGTCGATCAGCGCGGCGGTCATGGCGATTTCAGGCAATAGAACAAGAGCCTGTTTCCCCTGCCTCAAACATTCGGCGATAGCCTCGCAAAAAACTTCCGTCTTGCCGGAACCCGTAACGCCGTCGAGGAGGGTGGTATGAAGAGTATCCGACTGCGCCCCGACTTTCCCTTTAAGAACCTCGGCGGCTTTCTTCTGGTCGTCGCTTAACAAAGGCTGATGAAAGTCGGGATCAAAGGCGGGGCAAACAAAAGCATCGTTCTTCTTCGGCTCGATCAATTTTGCGCTGCCAAACATCATTTTCAAAACGGCACCCGCCGGAGTCAGCGTATATCCCGCAACCCAATCAACGAAGGCGCGACTGACTTCCGGCACCAAAGGAAGGGGTAGGGGGCGTATAATGGCCTTTAGCTTATCCTCCGGCACCTCGCCCGTGCCGGCCCCCCAAACCACGCCGATCATCTTGCGTCCCCCAAAGGGAACCTCGACAAATGCGCCCTTTTGCAGGATTTCCCCTTCCGGCGGCAGATAATCATACGCATCCCCCAACGGCGCGGGTACAAGAACGCGCAGTGTTTTCTGGGGTATGGCGGAAGCATTTATCATGAGCTATAAGGACTACCGAAACTGAGCCGAACCAAGGAGAGCGCCGTGAAATTCTTTGTCGATACCGCCGATCTTAATGACATTAAAGACCTTGCCGCAACCGGTTTGCTGGACGGGGTTACGACCAACCCATCGCTGGTGGCGAAGTCTGGTCATGCCAACTTTATCGAATTAATCAAAGAGATTTCTGCAATCGTCCCGGGCCCCGTCAGCGCCGAAGTCGGCGCGACCGACTATGAAACGATGCTGGAAGAAGGCCTGTTCTTGGCAAAAATCGCCAAAAACATCGCGGTTAAGGTGCCTTTGACCCCCGCAGGCCTCAAGGTTTGCAAGCATTTGTCGGAACAGGGCACGATGGTTAACGTCACGCTTTGCTTCTCGGCGGCGCAGGCGATTTTGGCGGCGAAAGCGGGCGCGACCTTTGTTTCTCCCTTTGTCGGGCGTTTGGACGATGTCGGCGAAAGCGGCATGCAGTTGATCGCGGATATTTGCCAAATCTATTCGTCCTATCCCGATTTTAAGACCGAAGTTTTGGTCGCCTCCGTCCGCAGTCCCCAACATGTCGTTCAGGCGGCCTTGATGGGTGCGCATGTAGCCACCATCCCCCCCAACGTCATTCGCCAGCTTTTCTCTCATCCTTTGACCGACAAAGGCTTGGCGCAGTTCGTCGTTGATTGGCAGAAGTCGGGGCAGAAGATTTTGAATAAGGCGGCGTAACAAAAGAATTTTAGAGGAGAACCTCTACGCCTCTTAAAAATCTCCCGTCATTCCGGAAAATTCGCTTTTTTGCTCTTTCTTGAAAAAATGCGAATTTATCCGGAATCCCATTTGTTTTTCTCGCCCCAAGAAAACCCAATGGGATTCCGCATAAACGCGCATTTTGTGAAGAACAAAAAGCGCATTTATGCGGAATGACAAAGATTTTTTGGGGGGTAAGAGAAAAGTCATAAGGGTATCCGCGTGACCGCAGACATCACAATCCTCCCCCTTTCCGCCGAAGTGATCGACGCTTTGGCGCGTTGGCGCGGCTGGCTGCAGGATGAAAAACGCATCGCGGATAACACGGTCGAATCCTACGGCTTCGATCTCCAGAACCTTTTTCATTTTCTAACCCTGCATCGCGGGGGGCAGATTACGATTGCGATGCTCTCGTCCCTGACTCTAACGGATTTCCGCGCATGGCTGGCGCATAGTGCGGCGGATCATATCGGCGCGGCGTCCCGTGCCCGCGCCGTGGCGGGAGTGCGGAATTTTTTCCGCTGGTGCGATCGCAGCGGCCAAATGCGCAACGAAGCGATTGATTTGCTGAAAGTCCCCAAAACTTCGCGCCGTTTGCCCCGCCCCGTGACGGAAACGCAGGCGCAGGACATCATTTCTCTGGCGGCGGATTCTTTGCAAGACAGTTGGATCGGCTTGCGCGACGAGGCTTTGTTTACGGTATTGTACGGCGCTGGCTTGCGTATCAGCGAAGCTTTAGGCCTCACCCGCGCCGACATCATGCGTCATGACCGCGTCACGGTGACGGGCAAAGGCAACAAACAACGGAATGTTCCTTTGCTTCCTGTTGTGCGCGTGGCGGTCGAAAAATATCTCGCCGCTTGTCCCTATGCGTTGAAAGACGACACACCTATTTTTGTCGGTTTGCGCGGCGAGGCTTTGAATCCCGCCGTGGCGCAACGCAGTTTGCGTTCTTTGCGGCGGCAATTGGGATTGCCCGACAGCGTCACGCCCCACGCCCTGCGCCACAGCTTCGCCACGCATCTTCTGGCCTCGGGAGCCGATCTGCGCAGCCTGCAAGAACTTTTAGGCCACAGTTCCCTGTCAACGACGCAACTTTATACCAAAGTAGACCCCCAACAACTCTCCGCCACCTACCGCGCCGCGCATCCAAGGGCGAAGGGATAGGGATGGAACTGTGTTTTTGTATAGGTCGTTAGTTGTTTTCCAATGTAGTAGGGTCACATGTTTCAAGATGAAACGCACGCGTTGGCCTTCCTGGTTGGTCAACAACGGCTCTGCCAGTAAGGTGGCGTGTGGCAGCAAAGGTCCATCCATTTTCTTCGTAACCAGCGCGGGTAACCGTAATCGTGGCTTTGGTTCCATCCTTAAGGGTAACTTCCCGTGTAGCGGTGTGGGGGGGATCCTTTTTTTCGTCTGCCTGTGTGAGCAGGGCTTTGGCCACTCCCATCAACGGATCCGCAGAGTCTGGGGTGACTGTTTTGTTGCCGCAACCGCCCAGAGTCAACAGTGCAACAGTTGCAATGCCAAAGGCTACGCGAGTGACTGTGCTCTTCTTCATCTTTGCTCTCCTTAAGAATGTTTTTAATCAATATAAAGCGGGGCATCGCAACTGCCTCGCGCACGATTTTGTATCATAAAATCTCTTTTCAATAAAGCAGGGAATTACTTTCATGGCAGGTCTGTTTGGGCGGCGGGGCGTTATAAGGGCGGCCTTATGATATTCCCCCGCCCCGTTATCCTTAAAGGCAAGACATGCTGATTACATTCTGCACAGGCAAACTCCACCGCGTGACCGTCACCGGCGCGGATATCAACTATGTGGGCAGCATCACAATCGACAAGCAGCTTATGAAAGCGGCTGGGATTGTGCCTTCCCAACTTATTCACATCAATAGTCTGTCGAACGCGGCGCATTGGGAGACTTATGCTATTCTCGGCGAGGTGGGAGTCATCTGCCTGAACGGTTGCCCCGCGCGATTATTTTACCCGGGCGACAAAGTCATCATCATGGCCTTCGCCCTCGGCACACACGCCGAAGCGGCGAAGATTAAACAGAAAGTCGTCCATGTCGACGACAAGAACAAAATCATCCGCCTTGAACGTAACCCCGCCACCCCTAAGGCGAAGGCGCAGAAGAAATAAGCGCCTAAAGATTCTTCACTAACGCGTGAATTCTCTCTATAGCCCCCGACCAATCGCCGTGGGTCTCTTGGCGCACAAGCGTCATCGACGGATAGAGCGGTGTCGTATCGCCCGTCACCCCCCACCGCCAATCGGGGCAGCGAGGCAGAAGCAAAAATGTCCTGACCCCGAGCGCGCCCGCTACATGCGCCGCCGCCGTATCCACGGTAATCAGACAATCCATCTGACGCAGCAAAGCGGCAGTATCGGCGAAATCCGTGAGCAGGGGATCAAGGCGTGTAATTTGAAAATCCCCAATCTCCTCCAACGCCTCGCCCAAAAATGGTGCATAAAAATCCGCCGCTACCGATTCCAAAATCGGGGCGAAGAGTTTAAGTGGTATCGACCGCTCCTCATCCCTGCGATGGGTTTTTGATCCCGCCCAGACAATGCCGATTTTTAGGGGGTGCGTTCCTGTGGGCAAAAGAGGCGTAGGTGGAGCGAAGAGGTGGATTCCCTCAGGGGAAACAGAATTTAGGAGTCCCAGAGACATCATCGGCAGAAAATAATCGCAAACGGGCAGGGCGGCGGTTTCATCCAGAACCTCGCCGCGCAAAGAATCTTTCAGTAAGCGCACCAAATTTTTCGGCACCGCCCAAACCAACTCCCCCTCGGGCAGGCATGTTTGGTAACGGCAGAAGTGAATCACATCGCCAAACCCCTGTTCCGCGACGATCAAAAGTTTTTTGCCTTTCAGGCTTTCGCCCTGCCATCGAGGGCACAAAGGCTGAATCCGTAACGCCTCCGGCATTTCCAACCGCGCCTCGAACAACGTAAACCCTCGTTCATGATCGCCAAAAAGCAAACGCGCCAACCCCTCGTCATGCCGGAAAACGGCCTCATCGCTAATCGCGCGAGCGGCGGCAAAAAGTTGCCAAGCGGCGTCGAAATCGAAAACATTGGTTTCCAAATTGGCATGATTAGCAAGAATCGCGGCATTATCGGGCGCGGCCTGATGCGCCTGTATGAATGTCTCTCTGGCCTCGTCGAACTTCCCCTGCCTGTTCAGCGCAAGCCCAAGGCAGTTTAAAGCATCCCCCCGATCGGCACCCAAAGCCAAAGCCCGCCGCGCCATCGCCTCGGCCTCCACGCCCCGCCGCGTGTTGCGGTAAAGGTTCGACAAATTGCCGCAAGCCTCTGCCTGTAAAGGATTTAAAGCCAAACAACGTTCCTGACTGACAACAGCGGCATTAACCAGACGCAGATTTTCCTCCGCAATCCCCCGATTAAGCCAGAACAGCGCATGATCAGGAAACCGCCCCGTCGCGGCGGCGAAAGTCGCCAAACACGCCTCCCAATCTTTAAGAGATAACTCCGCTAACCCCTTGATAAGAAAGTGAGGAACACCAAACGCGGTCATATCCCCCCGCGCCATAAGATCACGCGCAGCGGCAAAATCCTTCCGTTTCAGGGCTTCGAGGGCGGTTTGAAGGGGCATGCTAAGGGGCTAGAAACAGAAACAACTGGACTTTCAGGGCTCTTTCGTCCTACAAACCGCGCGTGAAATCGGTGTGGTAGGCGTTCTTCACATACACAATACCCGAAGAAGCCGCACCACGCCAACCTGTCTTTCGAAAGACGGGTCGGGGGAACAAACAATCCCTTCACATTTTGGTTGTCCGGCGCGGCTTGCGCTGTGTCGGGCGTTTTTACATTCGCGGACGACGTTCGTCCGCGGCAGACGAGGAGAGTAGTATGGCAAAAGAAATCGTCGGCTATATCAAGCTTCAGGTTCCAGCGGGTGCTGCGAATCCGTCGCCTCCGATTGGCCCCGCGCTTGGTCAGCGCGGCCTGAACATTATGGAATTCTGCAAGCAGTTCAATGCCAAGACCCAAGGCATGGAAAAAGGCACGCCGATTCCGGTCGTGATTACCGCTTTTTCGGATCGCAGCTTTACCTTCATCACCAAAATGCCGCCGAACAGCTTCTTCATCATGAAGGCTGCCAAGATCGAAAAGGGTGCGCAGACTCCGGGCACGCAAACGGTCGGCTCCATCACGATGGCGCAGGTTCGTGAAATCGCGACGAAGAAGATGGCGGATTTGAACGCCAACGACGTCGAAGCGGCGAGCAAGATGATCGTCGGTTCCGCCCGCTCGATGGGCATTCAGGTTGTGGAGTAAGATCATGCAAGGCAAAAAAATCCGTAACGTCTCCAAGAACGTCGATCGCAACAAAGCCTATGCTTTACCCGAAGCGGTGAAGCTGGTTCTGGCGAACAGCAAGCAAGCAGCGCGCAAGTTTGTTGAATCCGTCGAAGTTTCGATCAATCTGGACATCGACACCAAGCAATCCGATCAAGCGGTGCGCGGCGTCGTTCAACTGCCGCATGGCACGGGTAAAACCATCCGCGTCGCCGTGTTCGCCAAGGGCGACAAGGCCGATGCTGCCAAAGCCGCCGGAGCCGATATCGTCGGCGCTGAAGACCTCAAGGAAGCCATCATGGCGGGCAAGAGCGACTTCGACCGCGTGATCGCGACGCCTGATATGATGGGCATCGTCGGTCAGCTGGGCAAAGTCCTCGGGCCGCGCGGCCTGATGCCTAACCCGAAGCTCGGCACCGTGACGCCGAACGTCGCCGATGCGGTCAAGGCCGCCAAGGCGGGCTCGATCGAATTCCGCGCCGAAAAGGCTGGTATCGTTCAAGCGGGCGTCGGCAAGGTCAGCTTCTCGGAAGCCGATATCCTGACGAACGCCAAAGCCTTTATCCACGCCATCATCAAGGCGCGTCCTTCGGGCGTGAAGGGCACCTATGTCTCCCGCATCAGCCTGTCTTCGACGATGGGCCCGGGCGTCAAGGTCGACCTGACAACAATCGGCGAATAAAACGTCGCTTTCGAATATCAGAACGGCGCTTTGCAGGAATGCAAAGCGCCGTTTTTGTTTTTGGAGTTAATGTGAGGCACAAAAGCATTGCGCCGTATAAAACCCTTCGTCATTCCGGAAAAATTGCTTTTTGTTCTTCACAAAATGCAATTTTATCCGGAATCCCATTTGTTTTTTGCCGCAAGAGAACCAACTGCGCATTTTCCGGAATGACGAGGGAGGGGGAAGAGAGCCTTTGCTCAACGCATTTGCCAGTGACATATCGGTTGGATTGGGATAACTCTTTTATCTCTCTTTTTTCCCCACACAAGGTACGTCCGTGCTGAAATTCATTACACGCCTTTTCACGTTGATCGGAGTTCTGGTCGTTGTACTTATCGCGGCTGTCGTCGCGCTCGCCTATTACGGCGAAAATCACGTCGAACCCGAACCCGCCAGCGTCGTGCTGACGATTGATTTTACGCGCTCTATCGTCGAACAAAACGAACCCTCGCCGCTCAACATCGCGCTGGACGACGAACCCTTGGCCTTGCTGGACATCCTGCACGCCATCGATCATGCGGCGGCCGACCCCCATGTCAAGGGCCTTGCGGCGCGTTTCGGTACGGAACAACCGACTTTGGTGCAGACTCAGGAAATCCGCGCCGCTCTGGCGCGCTTTCGCGCCAGCGGAAAATTCACTTACGCCTATGGTTCAGACTTCGGCGAATTCGGGATGGGCAACCGCGCCTATTTTCTCGCCAGCGCGTTTGAAAATATCTGGCTGCAACCCGTCGGCACCGTCAGCTTGACCGGAGTCGCCCTGCAATCGCCCTTCGCTAAAACGGCCTTGGACAAAATCGGCGTCGTGGCGGACTTTATGCAGCGCGAAGAATACAAATCCTTTATGGAAGTCGGACAGCGCGACGCTTTCTCCCCGCCCGTGAAAGCGGAAATGCAAGCGATGGTCGAGAACCTGTCCGCCCAAATCGCCGAAGGCATCGCCGCCAGCCGTAAATGGGATGTCGATCATGTCAAAGACCTGATGGCGCGTGGCCCCTACACCGACGAAGAAGCCAAGCAGGAAGGCCTGGTTACGCGTCTGGCCTATGTCGATGAACTCGACGAAGAGCTGGAACGCAAGGCGGGCAAGGACGCCAAGCAAGTTGATGTCGGAACCTATCTCGGCTACGCCGACGGCAAGGATGCCCCCAAAGAGCCGACCACCATCGCTCTGATATACGGCACAGGCCTCATTATGGATAAGAATGTCGATGGCGGCGGCTTGGCTGGCGAACATGTTATGGGCGCAAACGACATCGCAGGCGCGTTCAACGACGCTGCGGAAGACGAGGATGTCAAAGCCATCTTGTTCCGCATCGACAGCCCTGGGGGATCTCCCGCCGCGTCGGAAACCATCCGCCGCGCGATGATTCATGCGCAAAAGAAAGGCAAACCCGTCATCGTGTCGATGGGGGAAACAGCGGCATCGGGCGGTTATTGGATAGCGATGAACGGCGACAAGATCATCGCCGATCCCGCCACGCTGACCGGCTCTATCGGCGTCGTCGCGGGTAAATTCGCCGCCGACGGATTGCTGCAAAAAGTCGGTCTGTCCGTGGACGGTGTAGCCACGACGCCGAATGCCGGTATGTGGAATATGACCGCGCCCTTCACCCCCGCCCAGCGTGCGCGGGTGAACGCGCTTTTGGATAATACCTATCATGCCTTTGTCGGCAATGTAGCGGCGGCGCGTAAAATCCCGTTGGAAAAAATGCCCGACATCGCCAAAGGTCGCGTCTGGACGGGCGAGCAAGCGGTCAAAATAGGTCTGGTTGACGAGCTTGGCGGCTATGACGTCGCGCTGTCTGCCGTGCGCAAGGCCTTGAAGCTTGAAGATAAAGACAGGCTTTCGCTGGAAAACTTCCCCTCGCCGCCGACGCCTGCGGAACGCCTGCTTAAATTGATGCGTAGGATGGGCGCGGAAAGCGCTATGCTGTTCTCGCCTTCCGCGACGCTCGAAAAAGCGCGGGTTGTTCTGGGCCCGTGGCTGAAATTGGCAAGCTTCGCCAATCACCCCGTCGCGGCACGCATGTATCCACTGGAGGATGTCCATGACTGATTCCGTTCCTTTCGTCGTCCTCGCTGCCGGAGGCACCGGAGGCCATATTTTTCCCGCCGAAGCTTTGGCTCGTGAATTGTTGGGGCGTGGCTATCGCGTTGCCCTGATGACCGACCAGCGCGGCTCGAAATTCGGCGGCGATCTGCCCGTCCCCGTCTATTGCGCCCGCGCCAGCTCTATGGGGCAGGGGATGTTCGGCAAGCTACGCAGTATTCTGGAAATGGGCATCGGCGTTGTGCAAGCGCGTCTGCGTCTAAGCAAATTGCGCCCTGCGGTCGTCGTCGGCTTCGGCGGCTATCCTTCCGTTCCGACCCTCTACGCGGCGGCGCAGTTGAATATCCCCATTATCCTTCACGAACAAAACGCCGTATTGGGCCGCGCCAATCGCGCCCTGATGGGCAAGGCGCGGATCGTAGCGACGTCGTTCCCTCATGTCCTCGGGCTGAAACCTCCCGCCGAAACGCGCATCGTCTATACCGGCAATCCCGTGCGGCCTTCCTTCATGGCTCTCCGTGCGACGCCCTATGCAGGGCTGTCTGAAAACGGTGTTATGAAGCTTCTCGTTATGGGCGGCAGTCTCGGAGCGCGTGTGTTCAGCCATGTCGTGCCGCAGGCTCTGGCCTTGATGCCCGAACATCTGCGCCGCCGCATCGTGATCGCCCAGCAATGCCGCAAAGAAGATGTCGAAACGGCGCGGTCCTCTTTTGCCGCCGCCGGAGTCGATGTCGAACTTTCGCCCTTTTTCCAGGACGTGCCCGAACGCATGTCCGAAGCCCATCTGATTATTAGTCGCGCCGGAGGTTCGACGGTTGCCGAACTGACCGTCGTCGGGCGGCCCTCTATTCTGGTTCCCTATCCCCACGGTCACGCGGACGAACAAACCGCCAACGCCGAAGCCGTCGCGGAAGCGGGGGGTGCATGGATTATACCTGAACAGGCGTTTACCCCCGAATCACTTGCCGTAAGGCTGGAATCGCTGATGGCCCTACCGTCGACCCTCACCAAAACAGCGGCTGCCGCCCGCGCTTGGGGTAAAGTGACGGCGGCTGACGGCCTCGCCGATTGCGTCGACAGCATCGTCAAAATCCCCGCTGCGCTTTCCGTTAATTTAGGGCATACTCGCTAAAGTTTTTTCCTCCTTGGGGGGGGGGAGGGGATTTATTTTCTGATAGGATCAATGAAGATGATTTGGACTCGCTCGACCACCCGCACGCATTTCTCGCCACAATCCGTCGGCACTATACATTTCGTCGGCATCGGCGGCATAGGCATGAGCGGCATCGCCGAAATCCTGCATAACCTCGGCTACACAGTCCAAGGCAGCGATCAAAACGACAACGCCAACGTCAAACGCCTACGCGATAAGGGCATGTTGATCTCTATCGGACACAAAGCCGAAAATCTTGGCGCGGCGAATGTCGTGGTTATTTCCTCCGCCGTGAAGAAAGACAATCCCGAAGTCGTCGCGGCGCGTGAAGCTTTCCTCCCCATCGTACGCCGCGCGGAAATGCTCGGCGAATTGATGCGCCTGAAATGGGCGGTGGCGGTAGGCGGCACGCATGGCAAAACGACGACGACATCGATGATCGCTTGCCTATTCGACGCGGCGGAACAAGACCCCACGGTCATCAACGGCGGCATCATCAACGCCTATGGCACGAATGCGCGGCTTGGCTCCGGCGAATGGATGGTCGTTGAATCGGACGAATCCGACGGCAGCTTTACCAAGCTTCCCGCGACGGTGGCGATTGTTACCAATATCGACCCCGAACATATGGATCATTACCACGATTTCGATGCGGTGCGACGCGCTTACGAAACTTTCGTGCAGAACATCCCGTTCTACGGCTTCGCCGTTTTGTGCGTCGATCATCCCGAAGTTCAGGAATTGATCGCCCGCGTGCAAGACCGCAAGATCGTCACCTACGGCTTCTCGCCGCAAGCCGATGTCCGCGCCGTCAATATCGAAGCCAAGACCGACGGCTCGCGCTTCGATGTCGTGTACACCGACCGCAAAACTGACACGACCCGAACCATCGAAGGAATCTTCCTGCCCGTGATCGGACGCCATAACGTGCAAAACTGCCTTGCGGCGCTTAGCGTCGGCATCAAACTCGGTTTTGCCGACTCCATCTTGCGCTCAGCCTTTAATAAATTCGAAAGCGTTAAGCGCCGCTTTACCCGCACCGGCACCGTGGGCGGCATTACGATTGTCGACGATTACGGCCATCATCCCGTCGAAATTGCGGCGACGTTGAAAGCCGCGCAGCAAGCCAAAGGCGAACAGGGCAAGATTATCGCCGTGGTCCAACCGCACCGCTATACGCGCCTGTCGAGCCTGTTCAACGATTTCTGCAGAACCTTCAATGACGCCGACAGCGTCATCGTCGCGGATGTCTACGCGGCGGGCGAACAACCTATCGAAGGCATCAACCGCGACTCTTTGATCGAAGGCCTCCGCGCTCACGGTCACCGCGACGTCCATGCCCTAAATGCTCCTCAAGATCTCGCCCCGATGATCGCCGAATTGGCGCGCCCGGGCGACTACGTCATCTGCCTCGGCGCGGGTTCCATCAGCACTTGGGCCTATGCGTTGCCCGCTGAGTTAGAGAAGATTTTTGAACAAAAGGCGAAGGGATAATGTCCGGCGTTTCTTTCGATAACGGCCTTATGGACCGCCTGCCCGAAGTGCGCGGCAAGCTTGTCCCCAACGCGCCGTTGGCAGAGCAAACATGGTTTCGCGTCGGCGGCCCTGCAGAGGTTCTGTTCCGCCCCGCCGATGTCGAAGATTTGGCTTACTTTCTCGAACGGTGTCCGTCCGATATTCCGGTGATTACACTCGGCGCAGCGTCGAATACTTTGATCCGCGATGGCGGTATCCCGGGCGTCGTCATTCGCCTCGGCCCCAGTTTTTCGACGGTTAAGGTTCAGGGAGAAGAAATTAACGCAGGGGCAGCGTCCATCGACCTGAACGTCGCGCGCGCCGCGCAAAACGCAGGGATCAAGGGGCTCGAATTTTTGTGCGGCATTCCGGGGACAATAGGCGGAGGTTTGCGCATGAATGCCGGTTCCTATGGGCGCGAATTCAAGGACATCGTCGTCGCGGCGGATGTTGTCGAGCGCGACGGCACGCGCCATACGCTTACTCCCGCGCAAATCGGTTTTTCCTATCGCCATACGCAAGTCGGCGCAGATACGATTTTTGTCTCCGCGCTTTTACAAGGCGACGAAGGCGACCCCGAAGCCATCGCCCACCGCATACAGGAAATTCAAAAAGCCCGTACCGAATCTCAACCCATCGGCGAAAGAACGGGCGGCTCGACCTTTGCCAATCCCGAAAACGATCCGCAAGGCCGCAAAAGTTGGCAATTGATCGAAGCAGCTGGTTGCCGGGGCCTTAAAATCGGGCAGGCGAAAGTGTCCGAAAGGCACTGCAACTTCGTTATCAATACAGGCCACGCGACCGCAGCCGAGATCGAACACCTGGGCGAAGAAGTCCGTCGCCGCGTGCTGGAAAATTCCGGCGTCGATTTGCGTTGGGAGATCAAAAGGATCGGCGTGCCCGCTTAAGCCGCTTCGGCTAACCGCAAATCGACCGCCTTTTGCATCGTCGCAAAGAACGTCTCGTGCTTCGGGCGCAAATTCCACGGATCGCGGGAGAGGAAAACGCGCAAACGTTCAAACGATTTCGCGTCGCAGCCCGGCGCGTCAAACAAATGCGGCTTGCCGATCAAATAGGTTACTGCCCAATCCTGCGCTGAGGCAAAGAACACCGCGATTTCCTCAAACACTTCGCGCGAGATCAAATCGGCGGCATGCAAGCGGCGGAAGAAATCGACATCGACCGTGACCA
Organism: uncultured Pseudomonadota bacterium; assembly: GCA_903920205.1. Taxonomy (GTDB): domain Bacteria; phylum Pseudomonadota; class Alphaproteobacteria; order UBA9219; family UBA9219; genus CAIXLI01. Next base: position 18,251 of record CAIXLI010000174.1, on the reverse strand, counting down.
AAGCGACGGTTTTCTGTCCCGCTTCGCTCAGGCGACGTAGACCGTTATCGCCGCGCACAGTGACACACAAATTGCCACAACATCCCAAATGAAGATCCTTCATCGCAGGTTGCCATGAATCGAAGAAGCTTGTCGCATGATGGATCAGGTCGGAAACATGCAAAACATTCTGCCCCGCCTTCAACGGATGCTCGCAGAACGAGCCTTTGTTTTTGAACAAGAACAGGTGTGGCAATTCGCTGTCATGGGCAAAGGGGATGGAGAAAAGCCAATCGCGCCGCTCGCCGCCCGACACGACTGTAAAGGCATTGGCGGGAAACGCCGTGCGGGCGCGGTCGATCATCGTGGCGATCAATCGTTTCCATGCGGGGTTGGCCTTATAGGCTGTCAGGATCAGATGGTTCAATTGTTCGGCGCGGGCTTGCACATCCACGGTTCCGGCGATGATCGCCGTAATCTCGCGCAGCAATTTCTCGGACAAAGCCGAGCCGATCACCATTTCTGTGTTGACGTAAAAAGGCCCAGGCACATTGGCGGCGTACCAGAAAACAGGCCCCTCCGTATGGTTCCATATCGAAACCGCGCGTGTGTCGTGGATAAGCTTTAAAAGGTCGTTATGCGTGTAAATCATGATTTCCTGCTTTGTTTCCGCTATGTTAGCGCTTTGCTTAGATAAATTCAATCGGGGATGAAAGTAATTTGACGGTTGATTTTTTTGGGAAAGAGATCCAATTTGTATAGAGGTTAGAGGCGAAGCCAGAAGGCGCGGTTTTTACTGTGTATTTCCGCTTTCATTTTTTTAGGGCGCGTGTTTAGGAAAAGTTTTTGTAATGTTAGATATTCAGTTGCCCAATTGTCAGGTCAATACAGCCCAAGATTCAGACATTTTTACGCATGATGGCCTCAATTTTGCCCTGCATCCTTATGTGTTTTCTCCCAAGAAAAACGACAGTTCAGCGTTTTTTGCTCAAGGCTTGATAAGCCAAAACCTTACGGGAAGCCTGATCGAGATAGGGTCCGGCTGCGGACTCGTTGGCTTAACTGTGACAGAAAAATGCAGGCTTACTTCCTTGACGGCTACCGATATCAATCCCTTTGCCGTTCTCTGTACACGAGAAAATAGCGAAAGACTGGGCTTAGGAGATCGCGTCTCTGTTTACGAAGGGGATGTTTACGACCCAATTCCTGCGCAAAAAGCCCATGCGATTTTCTGGAATGCCCCGTGGGTCAGCCGGGGTCGGCTGAAGCAGGGGCACGTCGAGTTAACAAGGGTTCAGCGCAGTTTCTTTGATCCTGGCTATCAAGGTCTAAAAAAATACATTAGTTTGGCGCGCGATTATTTGGTTCCTGACGGAAGACTTTTCCTTGGTTTTGGAAAAGGCGCCAATACGGACGGCATGTTTCATATTGCAAGAGAACACGGATACGAACCCTGCGTGATCAGAAAAAAACAAGACGAGACAAAAGGCAATGTCTCCAAGTTTATTTTGTATGAATTAAAACGCCCCTCCACGAAGAAGACGCAACGAGGCAATCTCTTGGAAACGCCCGCTTTTGCAGGTTAAATCCTAACAGCGGGCTATGCTTGAGGCAGCCACTTCCTTAATTCCTCATGCTCCGCGTCCTGCTGTGTGATAGCGCCATGGCGCATCATAAAATCGACGATCACCATAGGGCAGTTAAACTTGAATTTGTCGGTATTGCGGATGAGATCGGCGACTTGAGGGAGGGGCATAAGAGTAAAGGCGGCGACTTCGCCGTCGGTGTTGCGGGGCGTGACGCTTTCCGGCAGTTCAAGGTCATAGAGGAACAACGTATCGGTGCGCAACCCGTCGGGGCGTTCGAACAAATAGTTCATCGTGCGAACTTTTCGGGCGGTCAGCGCCAAAGCCGCGTCGATGCCGGCTTCTTCCTTGGCCTCTTTGCATAGATTTTCTTCGGGGGTCAGGCCGATGGGCTGCCCGCCGCCGATCATGTTATCAAGCTTGCCCGGATAGGCCACAAGGTTTGCGGCGCGTTCGCCTATCCATAAATGAATCCCGTCTTCCTTGCGGACAAAGCCGTTTACATGCACGCCCCAAGCCCTCACGCCGAACCACGGCACAGCGGCACGATCAATCTGCGCAAGAGGCTCGTCCCCCCACTTTTCGACGATGGCATACATTTCCCGCCGCAAAGCCGATCTCTTCTGCCGCGCGGACAAAGCAAGCGTTGCCTGCTTCAAAGCCTCGCTGCGTGTAGAAAAATCGGCAAAACGATCCGCAAGCGCAAGGCCGTCGCCCAGCGCCGCGAACAAGTCGGTTTCTTCAAGCAAGAACGCTGCATTATCCTTTTTCATCCGCCCATAGCGTTTACCGCCGATCAAAAACGGGACATAACCGCTCAAATCATGCTGGTTGCAAGCGACAAAATGACGAACATAACCGGAAGACGAGGGCATGATAAAGCTGGGGTAAAGTTCAAAGACGCCGCAACTTACCCCGCAAAAGCCCCCTTCCGCAAGGGGCGGACGCAGAGAGCTTGCCCACCGTTAATTTCTCACTCCTGTCATTCCGTGGCGTGCGAAGCACGAACACGGAACCCAGCGTGCTTACCCTCAAGCTATGTCAGTGCCTGAAATGTGTTGTAAAAGACAGATAAACGAAACCTTTGCGTTCAAAAACGCAACACCCTGTTTGCTGAAAAGCCCTCTGGGTTCCGTGTTCGCACCAACGCTTCGCGTTGCCGCGCCACGGAATGACAATCTATAAAGAAAGGCAGGGCGTGATTACCCACCCGCCATGACCAACCTCAAAAACTCGTCGATATGCCCCCATGCCTCTGTGCGCACGGCCTCTGTCTCGTTCATTAAATCGTGGCGCGCGTCTTCAATGACATGCGTGCGTACGCGGGGGATATGGTTCAGATAAGGCGAGATTTCGGATGGCGGAGTCACGGGATCGTGGTTGCCGACCAAGGCCAGAACCGGAATATCAATACGCGCCAAATAAGGCCATGTATTGGCCTCGTTCATCGAACGCAAGGCCGCCAGCATCCATCCCCAAGTTACGCCGCCCATAGTCAGTTCGGGCTGCGCCGTAAAATAGTTTTCGATGATCTTGAACCGCTCTTCGTCATGCGTCAGAGGGTTATTGGCAAACACCAGATCGTCGTCCCCGAAATCATGCTGGGTAGGGGCGTAATGGGTTTCGTGGTTGAACAGGCGCGCGCTGGCCCAACTGATGCCATAGGCCGCCGTCTGCGCCGCCATGCCCGACAAAGCGACCATCGGTGCGGTCAAGAAGACCCCCGCAACCTTGGGGTGATCTTCAGCAATCCAGCGCAAAACAAGATGCCCGCCCAGCGAATGCCCGTGGACAATCAAAGGCTCCGTTAATCCGGGCAGCACGACGCCAGCATAGAAAGCGCGCAGATCGTCCAGAAAAACCGCAAAATCGTCGCTATGATCGCGCTGGCGCTCGTCGTCCTTCAAAAAACGCGAAGAAAGCCCTTGCCCCCTCATCTCGACGACGACAACGCGAAAGCCCCTGTCCAGCAAGGGCGGAACGCATTCCGCGTATTTCTTTTCGATAAATTCACGCCGTCCGGGAACGATAAGAACAGTGCCGCAGGGGTTCGAAGAAGGGGCAAACTGCGCATAACGCAGGCGTCCGCCGTCGTTCAGCGCAAAGAAGAAATGGGGCAGAAGATCGAAGGGCATAAACGAATCTAAGGGGGTTGGCGATGGGGGGAGCCTCTGGCATCGGCGGATGTTCCGCCTCTTGCGGGAGAGGGCGAGGGGAGGGTATATCAGAGCGGGACCTTAAAAGCAGAAAAATATTACCCACCAGTTAAAGAAAGTCCGAAAAGAATGAAGGGCGGCGTTTTCGCATTAGGAAATTTCGACGGCGTGCATCGCGGGCATCAGGCTGTCATCGCCGCTGCCGTCGCGCAAGCGCACGCGCTGCATATTCCTGCACGGGTTCTGACCTTCGAACCGCATCCCCGTGCTGTTTTCCAACCACATCTGCCGCCTTTCCGTTTGACTCCGCCTGAAGCGCGGACGCGTTTGCTAAAATCCTTTGGCATCGACGATGTCGTCACGCTGCCTTTCACGCCCGAACTTGCGCATCTGTCGGCGCAGGATTTCGTCGATCAAATTTTGTTGGAACGTTTCGGCGCACAGCATGTTGTCGCGGGGCATGATTTTATCTTCGGGTTCGGGCGCGGCGGCGACATGCAAAAACTCAGAACGTGGTTCGCACCGCATGGGATCAGCGTAACCGAAGTTGAAGCCAAAGGGGGCGAGGGCGAAGTTTTCTCCTCAACCCGAATCCGCGAACTCTTGCTGCAAGGCGAGGTTGGCGCGGCGGCGCAGATTTTGGGGCGCGATTGGTCGATCTCTGGAATTGTCATTAAGGGGGCAGGGCGCGGACGAACGCTCGGCATTCCCACAGCGAATATTGCGCTTGACGCCTATCTGCGCCCCAAATTCGGCGTCTATGCCATCCGTGCCGGACAGGTGGGCGCGGGTTTAACCCACCAAGGCATCGCCAATATCGGTTTGCGTCCAACGGTAGACGGAAAAAGCGAAACCCTTGAAGCGCACCTTTTTGACTTTGCCCAAGACATCTACGGCCAAGAATGGCAATTCACCCTAACCCGCTTCATCCGCCCTGAACAAAAGTTCGAGAGTTTGGATGCGCTGAAAGCGCAGATTATGGTGGATATTCAAGAGGCGATGGTAACCAACGCCGTCATTCCGGCGACTTTTTCTCCGAGGCCTCTTGCGTAGGAGGAAGAACGGAAGCCAGATTGAAAACTTTTTGTTTTCTGCTCTGTCGTCCGTTGGTCGACCGCCTACCTGCTCCGCCATATCCCTTAAAAATCTTTCAAAGAAACTATTGCTGCACCAATCCTGATGCCGTGCACACATAGGTCTGACATGAAGATGAAGAGCCCGAGCAAGGTGTAAAAGTGCCTCCTGACAGGGTGCCATTCATCGTCTGACCAACTGAGCATGTACCAGAGGATTGGATATTAATGCTAACGCTGCAATTTGTGATGGTCGTGGACGATGTCGTCCCATCGCAATTTGTTGTTACGATATCATAAATGCTGCCGCTGGCTCCAGAGGGGCAAGACTGGTAGTTCTGCGTTGAGAAAGTCGGCTGGCAAACAACGGGAGAACACCCGCCGCTTTGGACGACGGACGTGGTGCCATCGCAATTTGTTGTTACCAAGTCATAGATCGACCCCGTCTCGCCTGAAGGGCATGACTGAACATTTTGCTTTGTTGTGGATGGACTGCAACAGGAGAAAACTCCCTTGCTCAGAACTAGGCTTTGACCAGATTCACATACAGGGGCGCACACAAAACTTGTCCCCGTGAAATTAAGGCTTTCCCCGCCTGCACATGCGGGAACAGAAAGACAGGTAACGTTATCTTTTTCCTTGCCGCTCCATGCCAACGTGGACACTTTTCCTGCGACACAATTGTCTGGCGGGAAAAGCCTTCCTGCTTGAGCAGAGGACAGACAAAACAGCGTTCCGACGATAAGGGAAGCTGAAAAAGAAAACACACGGCGGGAGCCATGCGCAAAAAATCGGGCTATAGGGGCAGAAAAACAACAGGCGTTCATTTCGTTTTCTCCTTACCGTAGTGTTGATGCATTAATTTTTACCACCCTATTTCGCTGGGGCTGAGCTCTTTCCCGAGCAAACAAATTTTTCTCCGGTAAAGTTCAGGTAAGGCTTTTCCCCCGTGCATGACGGAACTTGAAGACAGGCCGGATTCTTTCCTGTTTCTCCTGACCATGTAATCACTTTGATGTTGCCCTCCGGGCAATTGTCAGGTGGGAAGAACTTAGTGCCCTCTGCTGCGTGAGATGCAGGTCCGCCTAGAATTATCGCTACGGTAACTGACGCATAGAGCATCAAAAAAGGACGCGAGAGTTTTTTCATGGCGGCAAACTCCAGAACATCTGCCCTTAAGTAGACAGAGAATCATAAGGTTAACAGTCGGAACAGTCTGGCATAAGCCACCTGCTGTCAAGGTCTATTGCTGCATCCTTTTGTGCCTGACGGTAAACGGAAATAAGGGAAACCATCGAAGTGCTGAAGGCACAGATTGCCAAAGATATTGAAGAAACCAAGCGGGGATAGTCCTCGTCATCACAATCCTCCCTCATTGCCAACCCCGCCCTTCCTAAGGCATGATGCCTTTCCAAACCCCTCAGGAGAATCTTCATGCCACAGCAAGCCGCCATCCGCGCCGCCCTGACTGACGCCCAATCCGCCTTACAAAATTTGCTGGCCGATGCCGACACGCTCGCGCTGATCGAAAAAGCGGGCGATCTCCTTGCCGACACGTTTAAAAACGGCGGACGCGTGTTCAGTTGCGGCAATGGCGGCTCGATGTGCGATGCGATGCATTTCGCGGAAGAGCTTTCGGGACGCTTCCGCCGCGACCGTCCCGCCCTTGCGGCAACATCGATCAGCGACGCAGGGCATCTCAGCTGCGTGTCGAATGATTACGGCTATGAATTTGTCTTCTCGCGCTATCTCGAAGCCCATGCCCGTGCAGGCGATGTCCTCCTTGCGATCAGCACCAGCGGTAAAAGTCCCAATGTTTTAAACGCAGTCCAAACCGCCAAGGCCAAAGGCGTCAAAGTCATCGCCCTAACTGGCAAACGCGAAAGCCCTTTGACAGAAGCCAGCGACATCCCCCTCGCCACTCCCGCAGGCGCCTATGCCGACCGCGTCCAAGAACTCCACATCAAACTCATCCACATTATGATCGAGCTCACCGAACGCCGCCTGTTTCCTGAAAATTACCGATAACCCAACAAACTCCCCTTCCCCTCGAGGGAAGGGGGCGTGGGATGGGGGCGTTCCGCAAAAGCGGCACTTGCCTACTCCCTCGCTTCCAAATTCAACGCCGCCGCCAGCAATGTTTTCGTATAATCCTGTTGCGGGTTTGAAAAAACATCCGCCGCGTTGCCTTGTTCGACGGCCTTCCCGTTCTTCATCACCACCACGCGATGCGCCAAAGCGCGGACGACGCGCAGATCATGGCTAATGAACATAAACGCCAACCCGTGCCGTCGTTGCAAATCGCGCAACAAATCGACGATCTGCGCCTGCACGGACATATCCAAAGCCGAAGTCGGTTCGTCCAACACGATAAATTTAGGCTGCAAAATAATAGCGCGAGCGATAGAAATCCGCTGCCGCTGCCCCCCTGAAAATTCATGCGGATAGCGATTGCGCGTCTCGGGATCAAGCCCCACTTCCTTCAACGCCGCGATGATGCGCCGCTCGCGTTCGGCAGTCGTCGCACAAAGCTTGTTCAGGTCTAATCCCTCGGCGACAATATCCCCCGCCGACATACGCGGACTCAAACTCCCAAACGGATCTTGAAAAACTACCTGCATCGAGCGGCGCAAAGCGCGCATCTGTCCCCGCGCCAGTCCCGTTATCTGTTGCCCCATAAAGACCACGCGCCCCTGCGACGGGATCAAACGCAGCAGAGCCAAACCCAAAGTCGTCTTGCCCGAACCGGATTCCCCCACGATGCCAATGGTTTCCGAAGCACGAACGGTCAGCGAAATGCCGTCCACAGCGCGAACATAATCGGTCACACGCCCGAACACGCCCTTGCGGATGGGAAAATGAACCTTCAAATCCTCCACGCGCAGAATTTCCTCGGCGTCTGGCGCGATAGGCCAAGCCTCGCCCTTCGGCTCCGCCGCCAAAAGCATTTTGGTATAGGCATGTTGAGGCGCGGCGAAAAGTTGCGCGGCGGGCGCTTGCTCTACAATCTCCCCGCGTTGCATGACGCAAACTTTGTCCGCCACTTTGCGCACAATCCCAAGATCATGCGTAATCAAAAGCAAAGCCATGCCAAGCCGCTTCTGCAAATCTTTCAAAAGCTTTAGAATCTGCGCTTGAATGGTGACATCGAGGGCAGTCGTCGGCTCGTCCGCGATCAATAGATCGGGGTCGTTTGCCAAAGCCATCGCGATCATCACGCGCTGCCGCTGACCGCCGGAAAGCTCGTGCGGATAGGCGTTCAACCGTTTTTCTGGATCGGGCAGGGCGACCAGATGCAACAACTCCACAATCCGCGCCCGAGCTTGCTCCGCATTCATCTTCTTATGCAGAAACAAAACTTCCCCGATTTGCCTGCCGATGGTGTGCAGCGGGTTCAGCGACGTCATCGGCTCCTGAAAAATCATGCCGATGCGATTGCCGCGTATGGATTGCAGGACGGATTCATTCGCCCCAACAATTTCCTGCCCATCAAAAACAATACTCCCCGAAGGATGCCACGCATTCGGATAGGGGAGGAGCTGGAGCAAAGCCAAAGCCGTAACCGATTTCCCCGAACCGGATTCGCCGACCAAGGCGACTGTCTCGCCGCGCTCAATCGAAAAAGATACCCCCCGTACAGCGGCAAAGGCGCTAGTAGTGTGACCGAAGGTAACGCTAAGGTTTTCGACGTTCAGCAAACTCATGACTGATCGCCCTGCGTCTTGCGCGGATCAAAAGCATCGCGCACGGCTTCCCCCGTGAAAATCAAAAGAGTCAGCATCAACGCCAAAACGCAAAACGCGCTAATACCCAACCAAGGCGCCTGCAAATTATTCTTCCCTTGATTAAGCAACTCCCCCAGCGAAGGCGATCCGGGCGGCAACCCAAACCCCAGAAAATCCAAAGCCGTCAGAGTCGTAATTGCATGGTTCAAAACAAACGGCAAAAAGGTCAACGTCGCCACCATCGCGTTCGGCAGAATATGCTTGAACATAATCGTCACATCGCCCGCGCCCAAAGCCTTGGCGGCGCGAACGTAATCGAAATTGCGAGCGCGCAGAAATTCGGCGCGCACGACATGGATCAACGACATCCACGAAAACATCAGCATCAAAATCAACAGCCACCAGAAATTCGGCTGCACAAGGCTCGCCATGATAATCAGCAGATACAAAACTGGCATCCCGCCCCAAATCTCGATAAACCGCTGCATCAGCAAATCGGTCATGCCGCCGAAATAGCCCTGTACGGCACCCGCCGCGATGCCGATGACCGAAGACAAAATCGTCAGCGTCAGCCCAAACAGAACAGAAATACGAAACCCGTAAATAACCCGTGCCAAAACGTCGCGCCCCTGATCGTCCGTCCCCAGCCAATTCCCCCGCGAGGGCGGCGAGGGCGCAGGCTGCTCCAGATCATAATTGATCGTGTTGAAGGAATACCGGATGGGGGGCCAAATCATCCAGCCGTTAGCCTCAATCAGCTTCTTAACATAAGGGTCGCGGTACCGCGCCTCCGTCTCAAACTCACCGCCAAAGCGTGTTTCGGGATAGGTGGAAAAAACAGGCGCGTAATAATGCCCCTCGAATTTGACCAAGAGCGGATTGTCGTTAGCCACAAACTCCGCGCCCAACGCCACTCCGAAAAGCGCCAAAAACACCCACAAAGACCAAAACCCCCGCTTATTGGCCTTGAAATTGGCCCAGCGGCGGCGATTGAGTGGAGTCCAAGTGCGGGGGGAAAAGAACATCGTTTTTCCTTAACACCCATGAAACAATTTGTAAAATTCATTGTTTTTGATATCTTAGAAGCTTAAGAGGAAATACATTCTGATTTTCTGGGTGTTAGGAGCTTTTTTTCAAGTAAGAAGATAGCTATGCCTGCGTTTGAGCCGCGTGACGTTGAGACCTTTTATCCATTTTTTGACGGAACGGTAAATCTTCCATGCTTTGTATCGGGCGCAAAAAAAGCCTCAAACCTCTGTCTTTGGGGAATCGTCGATAGCGAGACCGCAGGTGAGCGTGTCGTCAAGCTGTTTCCCGAAGGATGCGCAAAACTCTATTGCGCGCCGCAAGAAGTGGATTCACCTAAAGTCACATCTCCCGTGCCGGATATGGTGTATGTCATGGTCGGAGTTTCTAGCCAAGAGGCGCTAATCACATTGTGTAACACAGTGAAAAACGCAGACAACAGGATCTCTTCCGAAATGATTAATTCAGTTAGGGGTGCCTATCCTGTGCCAACCCGTGGTCAGCTTGATCAATCGTTTTCGACGCAGGAAGTGGCTTTGGGTTAAAGAATAGCCAATCGATTTCCAATAAACCGTCATCCCGTGTTCGCGCTTTGTGCGTCACGGAATGGCGGTTTTTTATGCACAGGCGGGTTTCTTTGGCTCCCCCTTTAACCGCTCTTGTGCTCTCCCAAACAAGACCTTATGTTCATCTCTCGGTCGTTCGAGGGGGCTTTCTTCCCCTGCGAACATACATCACACGCCTTATGCAAAGCGCCCCCATGACAGACAACAACCTTTTCCAAGAAGTCCAAGAAGACCTCGAACGCCAAAGGCTCGAAGCCCTGTGGAAGCAATACGGCCTTTGGGTCATCATTGCTGCGCTCGGGCTTGTGCTAGCGACCGGCACCTCTACCGCCTATCGTTCGTGGAAAGCGGAGCATAACCAGCGCATCACCTCGTCGCTCCTTGCGGTGAGAAAATCGACCGCCAATCCGCTCGCGGACATCGAATCGCTGCGACAATTCGCCGATGCAAATCCGGGCCAAGGGCACGCCGAACTGGCGCTGTTGCAGGCTGGCGCTTTGGCCGCCGATCAGAACGATAAAACAAAAGCGGTCCAGCTTTTCGACCGCGTCGCCTCCGACGCCAAGGCCGAGCCCGTTTTCCGCCAATTGGGCGACTTGCTTTCTGTGCGCCTGCAACTGGACGACGGAAACCCCGCGACCCTGTCCGCGCGTTTGCAACCCTTAACGGTCGGATCCGCCGCATGGCGCTTCTCGGCTCTGGAAGCGCAAGCCTATCTCGCGCTCCGTCTGGGCGATCAAGCCAAAGCCAAGACAATCTTCACCGACTTGTCCCAAAACACGCTCGCGCCGCAAAACATCGCCGCCCGCGCTTCCGATGTTCTGCGCAGCCTGAATGGGGAAGCCCCATGAAGGGAACAGCTCTCGCCCCCGTTGTCTTTCTCCTTGCGGCAGCCTCGCTTGCCGCTTGCGGCGATTCCGCGAAAAAGATAGGCGCGACGATCAAAGGCGACAGGATTGCCGTGATCGAACAAACCAAAGCGCTGGAGCAAGACAAAGGCCTAACCGAGAACAAGCCGTCTTTGCCGCACAAAATCGTCAACCTCTCCTGGCCCCAAACGGGCTATGACAGCGAACACGCGCCGCCCTATGCGGAAGCGCCAACAAACCCGAAGATCGTATGGAAAGCCAGCATCGGCGCGGGGTCGAGTTCAGATTTCAAGCTTTTGGCGCATCCCGTCATTGATCGCGGCGTGATTTACACGATGGACTCGCAAGGGCTGATCCGCGCCTTCGATACCAAGACTGGCGAAAGAAAATGGGAACGCGACACCACGCCGGAAGAAAGCGACGATAAAGCAATCGGCGGCGGATTGGCGGTCGACGGCGATACGCTCTACGCGACGACGGGCTTCGGCAACGTCTTCGCGCTCGAAGCCAAAACGGGCGCGGTCAAATGGCGCAAAGCCTTGCTGAAACCGCTACGCGCTGCCCCGACGGTAGGAGATAACCGCATCTACGTCGTCAGCATCGACAACGATCTGAACGCGCTTGCCGCTGCGAATGGCGATATCTTGTGGCATCAATCGGGCATCGCCGAAAGCGCGACCCTGATGGGCGCGTCCAGTCCGGCGGTGGATGGCGACAATGTCGTCGTCGCCTATAATTCCGGCGAGATATTCGGCCTTCGCGCCCAAAACGGACGCATATCGTGGAACTATTCGCTGGCGGCACCCGCGCAAGTGGGCGCGTTGCCTGCCATCGCCGATATTCGCGGCCTGCCCGTTATCGATCACGGGCGCATTTACGCGATCAGCCACAGCGGGCGCATAGCCGCCATCGACCAACGAAGCGGCGACCGCGTATGGGAATCCGACATCGGCGGCATCGACACGCCTGTTGTCGCCGGCGACGCCGTTTTCGTCTATGGCGGCGATAGCCAGCTGATCGCCCTGACTCGTGACAGTGGACGTATTCTGTGGGTCAAGTCCTTGCCGAAACTCACCGACCCCAGCGACAAGGATTCCGACCGTCTTGTCTGGGCGGGGCCCCTCTTGGCGGGGGAACGGCTCTGGATGGTTAACGCGCAGGGCCATCTGGCGAGTTTTTCGCCCCAAGACGGTGCTTCTCTCGACAGCATCGACCTCGGCGACCCCCTTTATTTGTCGCCTGTTGTCGCTGACCGCACGTTTTATGTCGTAAGGGACGACGGCACGCTTATAGCGCTACGTTGACCTAGACCCCATTCACGATCATAGTGCGGCGGCGTTCCCATGCCTTCCTCATAAAAGGGGGAGGGGAAGACCTTTGCTCTGCTGCACGATGATTGGAAATTGATTTTATGACTTTTACTATCGCCATCGCCGGACGCCCCAATGTGGGAAAGTCTACCTTGTTTAACCGTTTGGTCGGCAAACAAATGGCTATCGTCAACGACCAACCCGGGGTGACCCGCGACTGGCGCGAAGGCGACGGGCATCTGTTTGACCTGAAATTCCGCGTGATCGACACGGCGGGGCTGGAAGACGTCCGCGCCAAAGGAAGCCTGTCGGCGCGTACCGCCCAGCAAACCAAGAAAGCGTTGGAACAAACCCAAGTCATCCTGATGATCGTTGATGCCCGCGCAGGCGTGACATCGGAAGACACTGTGATTGCTCGAGAATTACGCAAAACAGGTCTGCCGATAGTATTGATTGCCAATAAATGTGAAGGAAGCGTCCTTCCCGCCTCGATGGAAGAAACGGTGTCTCTAGGCTTTGGCGATCCTTTGCCCATCTCCGCCTCGCATGGCGACGGGCTGATGGATTTATACGAAATCCTGTCCAAATACGTCCCCGAGGAAGACGCGCCCAAAGAAGAAGCCGAAGACGAAGAAGAAAAACGCCTTATCCTCGCCGTTGTCGGACGCCCGAATGCGGGAAAATCGACGCTCATCAACCAATTAATCGGCGAAGACCGCATGTTGACAGGGCCTGAACCAGGCCTGACCCGCGACGCCATCCCCATCGCATGGGAATATCGCGGAAGACCCGTGCGTCTGGTCGATACCGCCGGTATGCGCCGCCGCGTCCGCGTGACCGAAACGCTGGAACGCATCAGCGTCCAAGAATCCTTGCGCGCCATACGCTTGGCGCATGTCGTGATCCTCGTGCTTGACGCAACGCAGCCCTTCGACAAACAAGAACTCGTCATCGCGCACCACGTCATCGAAGAAGGCCGCGCCTTGGTCGTCGCGCTGAACAAATGGGATTTGGTCAAAGACAAAAAGCTTGTCGCCAAGCAAATCCGCGAAAAAGCGGAAGCCTCGCTGGCGCAAGTCTCCGGCCTTCCCTTGGTGCAAATCTGCGCGTTAGAGGGAACAGGCCTGAAAGACCTGATGCGCGAAACGATGCGGATGTACGAAAACTGGAACACCCGCGTTTCCACCGGCAAACTGAATCGCTGGTTGGAAGACATGGAAGCCAATCACCCGCCGCCCATCACCGCCAACCGCCGCCTGAAATTGCGCTATATGACGCAAGTGAAAAGTCGCCCCCCAACTTTCTCGTTGTGGGTCAACAAACCCGTCGATCTGCCGGAAAGCTACCAACGCTTCCTAACCCACGGCCTGCGCGAAACCTTCAAACTAGAAGGCGTGCCGATCAGATGGCAGTTGAAGAAAAGCGAAAACCCCTACGAATATAAAAAGAAAACCCGCTAACAAAAACCCCTGCCTTTAAGGGGCAGGGGATGATGGTGCGTTGTTTGCTTTTATGGCGTCATGCCGTTTGCTTTCGGCTTTCCCAATGTTTTTTTGATTTCACTGCGCAGATGATTGAAATACCCATTCCCCTTGTCTCTGCGCGTCATTTTATTGGCTTGTTCTATGAGGGAGGGCTCTCCCTCAAGGCCGGGTGCCGTTGCCGCTTGGGTGCATAGAGCTTTAACGTTCTTGTATACGGCTACAATCTTCGAGAAGTCGTCGATCTTTTTGTCTGAGGCCTTCGGATTTTTGAGAGTATCGGTCTTCGAATTATATTCCCATTCTCTGATAGTCTCCTCACCGTTTCGGGTGCCATCCAGTTCGCCTGCTTCTGTCACGACTCTGTATGTATCATTTTCAATTTTGTCTGTAATAAGCATGGCGACAACATTGCCTTCAAAGCCAACGATTTTCAGGGTTGTTCGCTGCCCCCTTTTGCGCTGACCCTCGATCGTGCGAAGGTTGGTTGTCACTTCGTAGTCAACGTAATCGTTAAAAACAACGGTGTGGCTATCGGGATCCACGACAATTCCGATACGCTGTTCTCCGGTGACTCCTTCGTCATAAATCCCAGGAAACCCAATCCAATTTTCCTTGATAACGGGAGCATTGACAGAAAGTCCACGCTTTTCTGTGCCCCCCTGCCGTGCCTTGTTGGAAAAGTTAGCCAAAGCGGGCGACGACGTTGCAAGAATTGCAATAAGCGGAAGAGCACCCCAGAATTTCTTCATCGTCAATTTTCCTTTATTGTAAAAAAAAGATGGGCTAAAAAAATTCAATCACGCCCCACGCCTTCCCCTCGGATTATACCGTTTTCTTCCCATCCAAACAACACCGTCATTACTTTCAGACGACTTGTTTTTGTGGTTAACGGACGCTGTCGCGTCGTTTATAGGCTGAGGTTAGAGCGACAACCCAGAGTCTTCTTGAGCTCAAGGAGAACCTTATCATAAAAAAGACACGCCGTTCTTTCCCGCTCTTCCCGATATTCTTGGGTATTGGTCGTTTTGAATAGTTGACGCCCCTTGGGGGACTTCGCCAGATCGAAGACCTGCTTTCTCGTGCGGGTATAAATTTCGAGAATCTTTGTACGTTTCGCGAACTTTTCTTCGGGGGCGACTTTCAAATTCTCAAGGGTGTCTGTTCTGCGATCATATTCCCCTTTTAGGGTGACAAGTTCACCTGAAGGATCGTCCAATTTGAACCCTTCTGTCACGACGATATCTTTTGTCCCGACATGATCCTTGACCACTATAGCGGCAACGTAATTCTTATAGCCAATAACTCTGAAGGAAGTTTTTTCCTTTTTCCTGCTTGGCTCCTCGTAAGAGGGCTCGGTGATGGTTTGCCGATAGTAAAAGTAATCATTAAGCCCAACATCGCGGGAGCCATAAACATTGACAATGCCGCACCGCACCTCCTCTCGAATGCTTTCCTTTTCATCTCCGGAGAATTTAAGCCAGTTTGGCGTTATGAGAGTGCTCGTGACAGCAAACGCATGATTTTCTGTGACTCTTAGTGGCCCATTGCCGGAGCGGTTCGCAAACGCTGGAACCGGAGTTGCAAGAATTGCAACCAGCGGAAGGGCGCTCCAAAATTCCTTCATCGTCAATTCCGCTTCCTGTCAAAAAAAACATAAAAAAATTCAACCGCGCCCACGCTGTCCTTTTATAAAGTCGGCTTGTTCATGCCAGAGAATTTTGCGTTCGTCCCTTGAGGTTTAACGCTCAACTTCAGGCTACGGAAGGAGGATAGAACCTGATGGCGCAGCGCTCCCTCTTCCGCCTCGTTACGGAGAGCAAGCGCTTTTTTGACCTCGGCTGCTTCCTCAGGGCTAAGACTATTGAGCCCGTTAAGGGCCGCCTTTCTAAGATCTGCGCAGACCCCCAGGCCCTCTCCATCAGAAAGCCATTCATTGCAAAGAGGGGAAAGATCCGTAAATTCGCCAGTTATTATATTGTATTTCCCCACTTGGGACGGCGTTTCGCCGGAGGGAGTGCGGGCTATCACCAACATATTATTGAGTATTGGTGATTTTTGGTTTTGTTTGTTGCTGTCGCCGTCGACAGGGGGGATCCGCTCAATAGCGATGTAGGTAGAGTCTATCGCTTCAATTTGTAAAAGCTCGCCATTATTATTGATGATAATCGAATAGCAGCTGCCTAGCGTAAACTGGTCGTTCGTGGCCACATTTATTTCCGACCACATAAAAAATTTGGTGCCGTTTTCATCAATCCCCTGAAACAAGACATTCTGCGGGGTCACAACAGTCGGAGTAAGTATGAGCTCAGGGAACATCACTTGCGGCTTGGCGCGCTGAGCTTTTGGCGCGAAAGAGGGGGGGGAAAATCTTAGGACCGCCGTTGTTGTCCCTACAACGGCTGCTAGGGCAATGGCAATTGTTTTCCAACGCATTTTCATCGTAACTCTTCGTGCAATTCATAAGGCGGGCTGAAAGATTCTATCGCGCTCCGTGCCGTTCACAGCTGAAGCGAGATGGTTGTTTCGGCGTTATTATGATTCGCTGCGGAGGCACGGTGCGCTCCCCCCAGTTGTGAGAGGCGAGAGGCGATGTCAGCCTTGAGCGACGACTCCGCGTGTTTCCCGTGCGTCTGAAGCGATAGGATCTTATCTTGGATGGGAAAATCTCCCGATGAACGTTTGAAGTAGAAGGCCTCACTGCTCAACATTTTCAATGCCGAGCATACAACCTCAATCTGTGATGGCGACATTATATCCGGAACAGGAACGGTGATGAGCTCATGAAAAGTGCGGGTCTTTGTGTCGAATTTTCCCGCTTGTACGGGCATTTTTCCTTTCGGCGTGTAAACTTGTGCCATAATGTCGAAGTCGGGGTCTTTGGCGTTGGACGGCGAAATGCCGTCACCGATACCGGTGATAGCCATCACGATGCATGATTTGTCCAGAACCGAAATCTGCGCGGCATTGTTGTCGTCTTCTCTCTTGATCAAAATCTGATAGCACTTGCCAAACGAAAGCTGTCCTTTGGGGGAGGCCTCAATTGTGCGCAACATCGTATACTTGATGGCGTTGGCATCGCTGCCTTCAACCAGGATCGCCTGAGCTGATACGGTAACCTTTTCTATCTTGAGCCCGGGCAGCAAGGCCTTCGCAGGAGCCTGCGCTGTGGCCTTCTGCTGTATGGGTGCATAGCGCGAACTAGCCAACGCTGGCGAGTGTGTCATCAGCGCCAAAGTCGTCGCCACGGCTCTCCAAAAACCCTTCATCATAAGAAAATCCTTTTGCGAATAATGAAACACGCCCAAGCTTACTTCGGGGATTATACATTTTTTCTCTCTGCTAAACGACCCCTTTATTACTTTCGTGCGTTTTGTTGTCAGGGTTAACGGCGTTGTAACGTCCAGCGAAGCCCCCCCCGCACGGCCAAAATAGAGCAGGGAGCCCTGCCGCGAGAGTGCGTCTTAACCAAACCCATTTCGTGCGAAAAACAGAAATATCCCACCTCATGTGATATTTCCCTGTGTGTTGCAAAAGCATATGAAGAAGGAGGAGTGATGACCTAACAAACATATGGAAGCTGTTTGAAAGATGATGGCAGACCCATCGGCATCGGCATTCAGAAGCAGGTGTCAAACCACCCCAAGCTGCTGTGATTAAGAGTCATGGTGGTGGTGAGCGTTGGGGAAAAAGTGCAGGGGAATACCCTGTGCAGGTAAGTGTCAGAGAGACGAGCGCAAGCGAAGCCTCGTAAGAGGCGTTTGGGTCTCTTCCGTCCTCACCAAGCTGCAGATTACGGGACAAAGGCGAAAGACCCCAAACAGGCTGCATGCCGCCGCCTCGCGCAAGCGAGTGCCAAGCGGGAAGCGCGCTTCCTTTTTTCTTGAGATGGAGTAACGACCGATGCTTTTGAAACTGCCCCAATAAAACGATGTAAAAAACGCCCCTAACAAGTTTCCCTGCCATGCCTCATAATTTTCTTGCGCGAAAAATATGGATGCGGAACCCAATGTGTTGTCTTCATTTCTCCATGAAACCATTCCCCACGCTTGACGGTCGGCGGAAAATTCCCCTATAAATGGTTTCATAGTCTGTAAGTAATTTTGGGGGAGTTCTTATGCCAAGAGATTGGAAAACATCGGAAGTGTTCAATGTTGCGGCGCTAGAGATAGCCGAAAACAGGCATGATCTCGGCGTTCTTCTCGGTCTGGGCAAAAACGCGCATCAGGATGAAATCTCCCTTGCCGTACGGAATGTTACGGAGGCTGTCGCCCTCGATTTTCTCTCCTCACAGTATCATGTCGGCAGGACTGAAGCCGAGCAAAAAATTAGGGAAGATGCCAGGGCAATCGACTGAGTTAACATGCGATCACATTGCAGAGGAAATCGGTGTCCCAAGCTGCGATATGTCGTTTAAGTTGAAGGCTTTCCTTGCCTTTTGAGGTTCTGAGTAAATTGCTGGCAGCGTGTTTGATTGTTG
>CAIXLI010000173.1 GCA_903920205.1 uncultured Pseudomonadota bacterium | reverse complement strand
CATGTGGTAAGTATCAAATGCGTTATGCTGTCCTTATGCTGGGCAAAATTGATTTGATCGAGGGCGCGTATGGCTAAGCCAAGCGCGTGGCTCTCATAAAAGCGCATGCGTGTTTGAGTGTCCGGAAAACACCCGGGTTGATAAAACCCGTCAGCGTCAAATCCCTTACCCTCAGGGTGCGGCTTTAAAAAAGAATAGCGGTGTTCAATTTGCGCCTTGCCCGCCATACGCCTTAGCAAATTGCGTTGCCGTTCATCGTTAAGCAACGAGGGCACAAATTCTAAAAATTTCTGGTGAACATCGTAATCCGGCACCGCCGTGGCTATTTGATTTATGTAGGCGTCAACCATGCAAACCCCGATTTGCTTTTATTAAACCTCAAAAGCGACGAAGAGATATTCTATGTAGGCGCCATTATGCTGTTCTGACTTTTATCAAATAAACAGGCATGAAGAAATTATGGTTTTGCTTAATGTCAATTTTGAAAAAACAATTGGGAAGAGAATGCAAGCTCGGTCGGATCAAGCTATTTCTTTAAATGAAACTCCATCCGAATTTATTGTCGATTTGTGGGACCATTTTCATGAACGGTGCCGTGCTGGTAAACGGAGAACGACATAGCTTTTGGCGCGATACATGGCGGTTGGTTAAGCCTTACTGGCTGTCCGACGATAAAGTGTGGGCATGGGGGCTCCTTGTAACGATTGTCGCGCTTAACCTCAGCTCTGTTTTTCTCAGCGTCCGCTTTAACCTGTGGAGTCGTGATTTTTTTAATGCGCTTCAAGTATACGATTGGCCTGCATTCAAACATCAGTTTATTATTTTTGGCATCCTCTCTTTAGTGGCCATGTCGGTCACCATCTACCAGATTTATCTCCAGCAGATGTTGCAAATTCGCTGGAGACGTTGGTTGACCCGGCAATTTCTCGATACCTGGCTTGACCGACACGCCTATTATCATCTGCAATTGTTGAATGGGGGCACGGACAACCCCGATCAGCGTATCGCCGATGATCTTGAAATATTTACGCGGCAAGCGTTGGGGCTTACGATCGGTGCTGGCGGGATCCTCAGCGCCAGCGTTACGCTTGTGACTTTTATAGGCATCCTCATGATGCTCTCTGGCTCACTCACGATCCCTTTGGGATCGTTCGGCACGATAAGGATATGGGGCTATATGGTATGGTTCGCCTTAATTTACGCGGCGATTGGCACATGGTTTGCTCTCAAGATAGGCAGACCTCTGGTAAAGCTCAATTTTGATCAACAGCGTTACGAGGCGGATTTCCGTTTTAGCCTGATGCGCTT
Source organism: uncultured Pseudomonadota bacterium (assembly GCA_903920205.1). Taxonomy (GTDB): domain Bacteria; phylum Pseudomonadota; class Alphaproteobacteria; order UBA9219; family UBA9219; genus CAIXLI01. The sequence goes on along the minus strand of CAIXLI010000173.1, from coordinate 1,404 downwards.
GCGAGAAAACGCGGAAAGTATCGCTCTTTACGGCGGAGAAGGCCGCGAGCGCCGCACCTTCCTTGACCGATTTGAAAGCGTCTTCTGCAATTTTCGAGTTATCATGAAATATACGAAACGGCTGAACTGGTATACAAGCGGCTATAATCGTTTTGCTCTTGTCTTTCCTTACCTTGTATCGGCGCCGCGCTATTTTGCCAAGCAGATCACCTTCGGCGTGTTTCAGCAAACGGCGGATGCCTTTGTCCAAGTTCAACAGTCATTGTCCTTCATTGTTAATGCCTACACCGTTATTGCCGATTGGCAGGCGGTTATGCAACGGTTGGCAAGCTTTGACAGCAGGTCGCGCGCGGTCGCGGCGGAAGCGGGTGTCGGCTCACCTATCCTGATTGAACGCGCGGGCGATGGGATTGAGGTAACAAACCTTAATCTCGAACTTCCCGACGGTTCGGAATTGCTGCGTGACGTGAATTTTAACATTGCGCCCGACGAGTGGTTGCTCATTACAGCACGGTCTGGCAGTGGCAAAAGCACCTTGCTTCGCGCCATCGCCGGCATCTGGCCTTTCGGAACTGGTCATATTCGCCTTGGCACGGGGCGAATTCTCTTTGTCCCACAGCGCTCTTATATTCCGCTCGGCAGCTTGCGCGCAGCGCTCCTTTACCCCAACGAGGACGACAAAACACCTTATGCGCGCCTTGTGGATGTTCTCAACAAAACGGGGCTTAGCGCTTTTGCTTCAAAGCTTGATACCATGGATAATTGGGCGCAACGCATGTCCCTTGGCGAACAGCAGCGCCTTGCCTTCGCGCGCATTCTTCTCAGCGAGCCCGCCTTTATCTTTATGGACGAGGCGACATCAGCTCTTGATGAGGAAGGAGAAGACGAACTCTATGCTCTCTTGCGCCATGCGGAGAAGCGACCAACAGTGGTAAGCGTCGGCTATCGCCGCACACTTGCAAAATACCACGATCACTTTTTACCGCTCACCTCTAAAAAAGCAAAATCTTCTTAACCACTTCGCAACTAGAAAAAATGATTTTTGTACAGGTGACCCGCCACTCGTTTATCTATAACTTAGGATGCAATGCGAACGTTTTCACGCAGGGCTTGTTGAAACTTTTTGCTTGCCTGGAGTCTGGCGACGGGCTTCCTATACAAAGAGGGTTCTGTTTGGCGTTGTTCAAAATGCGCTTGACGTAAGACGGCGCAGATTTGGGAGGATGTCGTTCCGTCGCCATAAGGGTTTTTTGCCGTACGCATGGACTGATATTGAATGGGGTCTTGCAGAAGTTTATCGACTTGCAAGACAATATTCGCCCTGCACGTCCCGATCAGCATGCCAGCTCCGGCGGCAATAATTTCGGGGCGTTCGGTTGTGTCGCGCAAGACAAGCACCGGCGT